>NZ_JAUBWA010000022.1:0-66669 GCF_036702825.1 Microcoleus sp. A003_D6
TTTAGCCCTTTAACTCTTAATTTAAGCCACATCCCATCTCGGAAGTTGGCATCATTAAATTTCACCGTAGAGCGAGGATTGCGAATGCTTCGATATTTGGCATCACGACTAGCAGAATACGCTCGATGGGCATCAAAGATAGCGTTTTGCCTGATATGGCATGGTGTATCTTTTACCCATTTCGGTAAATCTGATTGCATAATTTTGTTACGCAATTTGACTTTACTTAGGCGGTCTTGCTTTTGTTGGGAGATTGCCTGATTGTAACAATATCGCGCCGCTGCCATCCACGTCTTCCAAATCTTTGCTAGTGCTGGCTCTGGATAAATCTGGATCTTCCTTGATTTTAGTTTTATACTTTCTAAGTCCGTAGAGTCTACAGGAAAAGACGTGAATAATGGCAAGTATGTCTTCGACCATTTCTCGCTCTGGAGAAAAGTTGTTTTGGTTGAGAACCACGATTTTTGTTCCATCGAGTTGACAAAGCCATTCAATAAGTTCAAAACCAAATCTGGCAAGTCGGTCTTTGTGGGCAACCACAACAGATGCGACATTGCCTGTACGGACGGTTTCCAGAATGGTTCTAAGTCCTTGCCTTTTGAAATTGAGCCCGGAGGCAATGTCGGTAATGAGTTCGGCTGATGGATAGAGTTCCAGTAGTTTTGCAACTTGTCTGTCAAGGTCAGATTTTTGACTTCGACTAGAGACTCTGGCATACAGAATAGTTCTAGTGTTAGTTGTATTGCGTCCGGCATAAGAGTTGATTAAGTATCGTCGTTGACCTGCGGGTGTGCGGATGGCTTTGATCGTGCCATCCTTCTCCCACCGCCTAAGCGTGTGTAGACAAACTCCAAAATGTTCGGCTGCTTGTCTTGGGGTTGAGTAGGTATCCAATGGTGAATAATGCTTACTACTTTTACAGCTTACAGCATAATTCAGGTATTTCAAGTAAAGTTCAATAAATTAGCCTACAGGACTATGCTCTCTGTTGTCTGTTTCTAGCTTATTGCTTTCGATCTCCATTGAATCTTTAACGCCTTCTAACCCAGTGACGGATTCGATCCAGTTCGTCTGGAGTGAAATTGCGATCGACGAAGAACTAAGAGAGCGATCGCCGATCGATTGACAAAACGTCCGCCATCTCTGATTTTAACCAAGGGGATGGTGGATTGCGATCGTAATCGATGAAATAATCGTATCCCAATTGCTCGTACAGTTCGTCAACCAGCGATTGCAAGTCCAATATCGGTTCTGAATCTTCCGATCGCAAAGGCAACAAAAATGCCGGAATGCGATCGCCTAAGTTAAAGGGATACAAATCGGAGATCGGACGAATTTGCGATCGACTAATCAAGATGCGATAGTGACTCTGAACGTTTCCAGTTTCTACAGGCAAGGGAATACCTTCGCGCAACAAATCTATTTCCACCAAATTAGTGAGGCTATCTAAAATTTTCTGTCGCTTTGCTATATATTTTTTACGGCCATCTCCCAACTTATTCGCAGGGGAAAGCACTTCGATCGCCGTCACCACTTCTTGAGTTGCAGCATCTTTTACTTCGATATAGGATTGCTGAATTTCTTGGAGCACTGGAACTGTTACTTTAACGGGTTCGGGCAGCGGGCAAACAGCAATAGATCCTTCAAAAGAATCTGTATTCGCTGGCGCATTTCTTCGGTTCTGCTGCACGCTGACATCTGGTCTACTAATTGCAATTGCTGTCGAACCTGCGATTTTATACACCCATTTATCCGTTACCACGCGATATTTTGGAACGAGTCTGGGGACGAGCGATCGAGCAATTGCCGCCACCAATTGATTGTGGAAATCAGACCAATACTCTGGTTGATCGAGGTAGGGATTCATTCCCGAAAATGGATTGGGCATGGGAAACTCTCCCGATTTCTGTTATCTTTTCATACTATTGTATCCATAACTGGGAAACCTATTCTCGGTTTTACTGCCCGCGTCCTGGTTTGCAATCTACAAAACCTAATGCTTCTGTGTCGAGAAAACTGGCGATCGAAATGGCGATCGCCACTGCGATCGGATATTCAATTAGGAATCATTGTGAGGTGGATGTAGAGCGATAGAATGCAGAACTCCTCGAAGATTGACTACTCCTTCTCGGTTGAGTTGCAGCCGATCGATGGTAGCGCGTCCAGTCGGTGTTAAGCCCAACATTTGAGTCGAATCGCTGCTCCAAGTGAACTGTTCTCTCCAGTTATCCCGTCGAGGATGATAAAGTGTGACAGAGCCACCTGTAATGGGGTCGATCGCCTCACTATGACTGTATTTGAAATTGTTGCACCCTTGACAAGCGATCGCCAGATTATCCAAATCACTGGTGCCACCTTTGGAGCGAGGGATAATGTGTTCAATGGAGAAGGGGTCTGGAGAGAATTTAGCTTGACTGAGACAATACTCGCAGCAACCATTGGCGCGTTGTTTAATGAATTGTCGTTGCTGCTGTGTGAGGCGGGATTCAGGCATAATCAACGATCTCGGGATGAGGATTGATGCCGAGGGTTTGCATGAGCTCCGTCAGAGGTTGGTTGCGAAAGGTTGCGAGTTGAATCAAGGCTTGAATGCGGGTAACGTTGACTTGTTCAAGACGATCGCTCATTTGGATCAGTTGCTTGTGTTCTTCGGGAGTCAGGGTTTCGGCATGACGCTTGGCGATGAGGGCATGGTATTCTTCCCAGGTTTGTGCACTAAAGCCGATGTTAATTTGTTGCAGCAAGTCGGCTTCATTAGGTTGGGTGGTTGGAAGTCTAGGCTGGAGGCGTTCTTGCAGGGCGTTGAGGATGTAGTGATCGGGTTCAACGCCCTGTCGAGATGCTTCAGTGCGGATCTGGTGTTCGAGTTCGGGAGAGAGGTTGAGGGTGATGGTGGTCATGGTTATCTTGGCAGCAACATCATATTCATCATTTTAGCGATCGGGCTTTCACCTTATCTCGAACTTCATCGCCTGGGACTTGTCGGTTTTACTGCCCGCATCCTGGTTTGCAATCTACAAAACCTAATGCTTCTGTGTCGAGAAAACTGGCGATCGAAATGGCGATCGGATATTCTATTTTCGCAGCACGCGCGATTAGAGCTGCTTTAATTCGTTCTGGCAAACGTCCCAAAATAACTTCTGCATCAGCAGGAGAAAGTTGTTCTTGAAGTTTGGCTTGCATGGCATTCACCTTTGGGTTGGAATTTGATAGATACATTCAAGCCACTACCCAACTCAGATTTAGCGGTCTAACGTTGCCAATCACCCGCCGCAAATTACCTCAGACTGCCACCGACAGGATCTCGACGGTCGGGTGCATTGGCGTTGTTCGAGTGCGCGCATCTCTTGCCGTATTTTGATGCTACCGCAAAAAAGCGCGTAACTTTTCAAGTTCATCACCCTGTAAACACTTAGCAAAAGAACGGTGGGTCCGAGCATTTGGATGGGGGAGAAAAGCAAAAAATCTTTCACGATTCCCTATCTCAACGAACTCGGATATTGAATTTGCTGTAGAGATATTGAATTGGCTTTGAATCACTTGCTTTGCGCGTGCCCCCAGTACCACTATCACTTTTGCTCTTGCTAGTTCTAAAACTCTCAACAAGTAGGCTTCCACACATTGCTCCTGTGCTTCTTCTACACCAGTTTCGGCACGAGACTTACAATGCACTATCTCGGTAAGCGCATAATCAATGCCTGGACTAACGTTCCGTTGAAGTAGCTCAATCGCACGTTGTCTAACCGCTGCCCAAAATCGAGTAGAGCGACTATATTTCCCGTCTTTTAGCAAGGATTTTGTACCATCAACGATCCAGTGCTTACGTCCTCCTCCAAAACGGTAATTGAAATAATCGTGTACTTCGCTACATGACCAATCCCAAGTTGGGTAATCTTCATCAGAGCCAATTGATGGATTTGAACTCAGGAAGAGAATGGGTGCTTGCTCTATCTGTCCACTCCAAGGTTCAGGCACTTGAAATTTTTCTAACCCAATTGCATTTTGAGAGTCAACAATTTTACGACATGGATTTTCAACAGAAATATCTTCTTGACACTCTCGTGCATGGGGACAATGAACAATTTCACTTAGCAGAGTTTTTTCAGACATTCCCGAAATATATCAACTGATTACGAGTTTACGAAAATCTAGCAGTCGAACTTATAATTGTATCGCAGTTGCGGTACAATACCCAATAGAAGAGAAAAATACCGCAGATCGCTGATGTATTTCACCAAAGGTAGCCAGTAATCCACACATCAATTGCTGGCGATCGATGAGAATTCAACCAAATTGTCATGCGGCTAAAACGGGATGGTCGAGTTTGCGGACTGCATACAACAGCGCAGCTTTAATATCCTCAAGTTCCAAGTCTGGCAATTCTTCGAGAAACTTAAAAATTTGCTCACCCGCAGCTAGCAACTCTAGGATATCGATGACTCGAATCCGCATTCCCCGGATGCAGGGACGATCGCCACATTACCTCGGGTTCACTGTAATTCTGTCAAACAGATAAGCAACGGATGCAGGCATGGGTTAAAATTGTTTAAAATCTTTGTCTTTAGCTTACTTCATTTATTGCCCCAAACTCACACCGCGATATAATTCTGCGATGCCACCTCGATCGAGTGCATCAACTACGTTGCGATCGTTAGCATGAGCTCTTGAGGATTCAACAGTTGACGTTTGGAAGCATTGAGAAATTCGATGCTAACTGGTTCGTCATTTTCGTCATAACTGACAATCACGCCTCCAGGTTCAGAGATAGCATTGGCTGGAAACGCATCACGGAAGATAAAAATCAGAATGTCTGCTTCTGTATCGTATTTAACTTTCATCGGTATTCTCCTGCCAATATCGCTTAACTTGATTTGTCCAGTAAAGAGTTAAAATTCGCCTGGTTTTACCAATTTCAACAAAGGGTACTCTCAGAAGACCATTGCCTCGTTTGATTTGAGCCACCAAGACATCATCTTCCACGATAATCTGTTGAGGATTGGTGAGAGCAGCTTCAACCTCTTCCCTGGTAATTTTCAATCGCTCCTCCCATTGTAGCTGACGTTCCTGGGCGTGTTTTGTCCAAACAATTTGCATATCTCCTCATACTCCCGATTCCTCTGTAGGTTCCATTTTGCATTTTGCATTTTGCATTTTGCATTTTTAATTATAATTCCTCGCACTCTGCTGCCAACGGAATGCCCAACTCCGTGAGTAGTGGGAAGTTTTCATTTGCCAGAAACCGCATTAACTTGCCTCAGCAAACAGTAAAGGCGTGTAAAATACGTCTTCTTTGAGGCACTCCGCCGCGAAAGCAAACACAGCTTGTAGAGATTCAGCATTAAGCGTTGGGTAGTTTTCTAGAATTTGTTGCTGCGTCCAACCTTCTGAAAATAGCCCTAGAACGAACTCCACTGATATTCGCGTCCCCTTAATTAGACCTCTTGCAAAAATAACGAGGACGGGCAAGATGCCCATCCCACAAAATTTTTTTTCTTGTGGAATGGGCATCTTGCCCGTTCCAGAATTTGATTAAAAGGATTTTTGCAAGAGGTCTAATACAGGCTTGCCAAGCAGAATTTTAGGATTTGAGTGAATATGTGCTTTCCAGTTCATAACCACTTTGCCTCTCTATGATTTTCATCTATTATGAGTATAGTTAAGATTTTAAAATTAACTGTCACTGTCTTTAAAGGTTCATCAAGGATAGTGTAAGTCATGTCGATTTATTTGCCCGCTGTGCCATATATCGATCGAAAGTTGTGTAATCTCCAGCTTTGTAGTCAGCACGGGCCGCTTCAATTTCGGCAATGTCTTCTGGAGAATCGTCCTCATTCGGGAATAATTCCGCTTCCAAAAATTCCCATATCTTGTATCTTTCAGCAATTCCCAGTGACGAAATAGCTTCCAGCAGTGATTGAAATGAGATGTCTACTTTCACAGTATTCTCAGCCATCAGAACTTTCCTCCACTTTAAATTTTACAATATACCCAGAGCCCCGAATTCTTAAAGAATTCGGGGCTCAAAAAGCAGACTACATCACAACTGCACTAATCAAAGTTTGCACATTTTGTACAACAGCAGCAGTAAAATTATGAGTCACAGGCAAACTGTCAACCACTATTCCAGCGCACAATAGCATCAGGTACAGAATAGAGTATTTGAAGAGCGATCGCGCAACAATCTTATCCTCTGGAGTCTGCAACAGCAACCAAGCTTTTTGGGCAAAAATAGCACCGAGGAAAATAGCTGTTCCCGCATACACCGCGCCCGCTAAATTCAGGGGATAAACTAGCAGCAAAGTTGCAGGAATCATCAATAAGGTGTAAATCCAAATTTGGCGGGCTGTGGCTTCGTCGCCTTCAATTACGGGTAACATCGGGACGCCTACTTCCTTGTATTCGTCGCGAATCATCATTGCTAATGCCCAAAAATGCGGCGGCGTCCACAGGAATATAATCCCAAACAGCAGCCACGCACCCCAACTCAAATCTCCCGTCACCGCAGCCCACCCAACTAGCGGGGGAATCGCCCCTGCTGCACCGCCGATGACGATGTTTTGCACGCTGTGACGCTTCAGCCAGTGGGTGTAAATTAGGACGTAGAAAAGGATGCCCGACATTGCTAGCAATGCGGCTAATAAGTTGGCAACAACTGTCAGCAATGTAAAGGATATTGTAGCTAGGGCGATCGCAAATATCAAAGCATCCCGCTTCTTGACACGCCCGGAAGGAATCGGCCGCCACCGGGTGCGCTCCATAATATAATCGATGTCGCTGTCGTAGACACAATTAATCGTATTCGCCGACGCAGAAGCTAAAGCGCCTCCGATAATAGTTGATACCAGCAATAGCGGGTCTACTTCTCCTTTGGCGGCCATCCACATACCTGCTGATGTGGTGATTAGTAGCAGTAAAATAATTCTGGGTTTTGTTAGTTGGTAGTAACTTTTCACGACTTGCGAAAAGTTTTCGTGGAGGCGGGGGCTATTGTTTGTAAGAACTTCTTGCATCGGTTATTAGTTGTTAGTTTTCAGTTGTTAGTTGTCAATTGTCCTTGGTCAATTGTCATTTTTGATTGGGCGGTAGGGGCGGGTTTTACGAGAGATATTGACTGTAGGTAAAAGGATTAATAAACCCGCCCCCACCGAGGGATAAATCTGCGTTCTATATCATGTCCGGTTGATTCGTGCTTGTATGGGCGGGGCGGGTTTATGAAACTGTTGGCTTTGATCGAGAATCATGGTGAACCCGCCCCTACAAGACCTTGGATTATAATAACAACGATGCTACCGGAGATGATATTACTCTCAAGCTGATAAAACTCGATCGCGCCAAGCTAAAACGCTAAAAGCAACCAAGGTTCCCAGCAAAGCAGCACCGACTGCTTGGTGGGCGACTGTCAGCGGTTCTACCTGAAGGTGCAGCCGGAAAGTTGCTAATCCGAGAACTAATTGAGCAATCAGACAAACACTCGCCCAATTTCCTAATTTTCGCAAGTTTGCACTGAGTGCTGGGTGTCGCCAAGCCATGATTGTTACTGCTAAAGTCGCTGCGGTAGCTGGTACGATGCCGGCGATGTGGCTGTTCATTACCGAGCACAATTGTGAGGAGTCCAAACATTGGTGAAGTGCCCATCTAGAGCCTACTAATGCTCCTAGCAAACTTTGCAGGTAAACTAACAATGCTGCGATCGTACTTACCCAAGCTAATTTGCCGACATTTCCTGTAGCTTCGTAGGGAGTCAGCATGAAACCGATGACTAGCAGGGCGCCAAAAAATAGTAAAGCGGTTCCCAAGTGAGCGGTAACGATGTCAAATCTGAGCAGTTGTGTTACTGTTAAGCCGCCCAATACGCCCTGAAAAACGATTAAAAATACTGCCCCAGCGCTCGCAATCGGCAGCCATTTCGGCAGGCGGCTGCGGTAAAACAAAGATAGTCCTAAAAGTGCGATCGCACTTAAGCCGATCGCCGCGGCGTCCAAACGGTGAAACCACTCCAGAAATACCTGCAAATTCATTTGCGCTGCGGGTATTAATTGACCGTAGCACAGCGGCCAGTCGGGGCAAGCGAGCCCCGCATTCATCACCCGCGTGGCGCTGCCTACAGCCATTAACAGCCAGGTTGCGATCGCAATTTTCCACACTAGGCTGCGGATAATATCTTTTGGCTGCCACTGCACTCCTGCTGCTGCGGTTGGCTGATTTACAACTGAGTTTGCCATGAACTTTACCTTAGCCTTTGTTATCGATCGAACTTAATTAAATAGCGAGCTTTTACTTTTACTGAGCTTAGCCGAGCTTAACACTCTTTTTCCGCGACAAACCGTCATATATACTACCTTAGCGACATCGCAATCCAATTAGTTTGTCTTTAGAGATTTTTCAACTTTCCTTTTTACATTACAAAGTATTGCAGCTATTTTTATAAATTTCAACAAACTTTAATTATTTTACCGAAGTCCTTGCTGTTACAGGCTCCTTTGCTGTTGAACTTCTAGCAAAACCTAAAGATATCATTAAGAAAAAACGGTTTTTTCATCTTTATGATATGAAAATTTAATAAAATCTAAAATTGCGATCTAGCTCGTTAGTCTAAAATAACTTAATAAAAATGTCAAAATATAAGTAGAGTAGCTTTTGTGACTTCTGACTTCAACATCAGAAGGAACGCTCGATAATTAATCCGTATATCCGTGTAAAAATCTCTGATAGTGCCTTCCTGATTGCTTCTGACCAAGAATTTCTAGATGGTACCCGCCCCCCAATTTATCCGTGGAATCAATCCAAAATCTAAAATCTAAAATCTTCAAGCCCCCGAATTTATCCGTGGGGTCGCCTCCAAAATCCAAAATCTAAAATCTAAAATCAATGACTTCGTTATTTCTAAATTTAAAATTGTACAGCCATGTCCCAAAAAAACGAAACCGCTGTTCTCGTCTTATCACTCCTAATTACGATCGGGCTAGCCGGTGCAGGTATTTGGTGGCTGACAAACCGCAGCGGCATCAATGTCGGAGGTTTATCACCCCAAAATCAGACGTTTTCCAAGTCCCCGACGGGGAATTCGCCGCAGTCAGAGCAAGCAATTGAGCAGCGTCTAAGTGCCGGAAACAAACTGTTAATTCCAGAGGGAGCAACAGCAAAAAAACAAGAAGCTGTAGGGGCGATCGCATCTGGCAACTACAGCGCAGCTATTGCCAACCTGGAAACTTCCCTGCAAGCTAATCGCAACGATCCCGAAGCCTTAATATACCTCAACAACGCCCGCATCGGCAACCAAAAATCCTATACTATTGCCGCCGCTGTTCCCATTGGTAGCGATATCAATGCGGCTCTCGAAATTCTGCGGGGCGTCGCCCAAGCTCAAAATGAACTAAATCAAAGTGGCGGCATTAGCGGTATTCCCTTAAAAGTGCTAATTGCTAACGATGACAACAACCCAGAAATTGCCTCGCAAATTGCCAGTGTTTTAGCAAATAACTCGGAAATCTTAGGAGTAATCGGGCATTTTGGTTCTGACACAACGCTAACAGCCAGCAAGATTTACCAGGCAAATCAATTAGTAGCAATTTCTCCGACAAGTACGTCTGTGCAACTCTCAGGAGTTGGCAGCAATATATTTAGGACTGTTCCGAGCGATAGATTTGCTGCGAATGCTCTTTCCCGCTATATGCTGACAAAATTGTCAAAGCAAAAAGCGGCTGTATTTTTCAATTCTGCCAGCAGTTACAGCAAATCTTTAAAAGATGAATTTACTACTGCTGTTTACGGAGATGGCGGACAAATAGTATCGGAATTTGACTTCGCTAAGGGCAATTTTAATGCTGCTGAGAGCGTCAAAAGTGCGATCGCCCAAGGAGCACAAGTGATTATGTTAGCATCCGATTCAGTCACCGTAGACCAAGCTTTGCAAGTAGTGCAAGTAAACGCCAAACGGCTGCCCTTATTAGCAGGAGACGGCGCTTATACTGCTAAAACACTGCAAATCGGTGGCGCAGGAGCAACAGATATGGTGCTGGCAGTTCCTTGGCACATTCTCGCAGATCCGCAGTCAAACTTTCCGCAAACATCCAAACAACTTTGGAATGCAGAAGTAAGTTGGCGCACAGCTTTAGCCTACGACGCGGCGATCGCGTTAATTGCCGGTTTAGAGCGCAATCCGACTCGTACAGGCATTCAACAAGCTTTATCGGCCTCAGATTTTTCAGCAAAAGGAGCATCCGGCGCGATTCGGTTTTTACCTTCGGGCGATCGCAATCGAGCAGTTCAGTTAGTAACTGTTAAACCGGGAAATCGCACCAGTTACGGTTACGAATTTTTGCCGATATCCGGTTTGTAAATTATTGGCGAGTGCAAAATGTAGGTTATAATATTCAGTAGTAAATTCTATCGCTGGTCAACCATAAATGCTTACAAAATGAGTATTTATCCCCAACTAAAAAACTTGCATGGCAAAAGATCGGTTTCATGATGTTGTCAAAATTGCTTTAGAAAAGGAAGATTGGCAAATTACGGATGACCCCTATGAAATCAATGTTGATGATGTAGATTTTGAGATTGATTTAGCGGCAGAACAACTGTTAGCGGCGGAGCGAGAACATCAGAAAATTGCTGTAGAAATTAAAAGTTTTATCAGCCCATCCAATGTTTCAGATTTTCATACTGCATTGGGACAATTCCTTAATTATCGCGATGCACTTGAAACTATTGAACCAGATCGTCTACTTTACCTAGCGGTGCGAGTGCCAATTTATGAAACTTTCTTTCAACGACGGTTTATTGTGGCTGCGGTTCAGCGATATCAAATACGATTGATAATTTATGATGTGCAACAGGAGGTTATTTCCCAATGGCTATAGAGCAATATCGGCAATACATTCGTCATCTACTTTCAGAACGGCGAGAGCGCGTTTCGATACAACGCAATGCCCAAGAATATGAAGTGCAAACTCTTTTCGATAGTGAGCAAGATCATTATCAATTGCTGTATGTTGGTTGGCGTGGAAATAAACGTGATTTTGGCTGTGTTCTGCATCTTGACATCAAGGGTGGAAAAATTTGGATTCAGCATGATGGTACTGAAGTCGGAATTGCGAACCAACTCGTCGAATTGGGAGTGCCTAAAGAAGATATTGTTTTAGCATTCCATGAACCAGAGGTGCGCCAGTTTACTGATTTTGGCACCGGGGAAGCGATCGCCCTCAGTTTCGGGTAGGTAAATTAGGTGTAAACGATGGGTCGAACAGATTATTTTTCTTAACATAGAAAGACAAATTGCGATGGGAGAATTGATTTAAACTTGCGAAACTGCGATCGCCCTAACTGGCCTGTTTCTCTCAAAAACAGCCCTCGGTTTCAAAGCAATTCTCAACAACAGCCACAGCGATCGCCATTCTCCGGGAGTTTCCTGGCGCTTCCACTGGCCCGGGCGACAGTACAGCATTTCGATCAAACAGCGGTGTTGACTAATGTTCAGGCGATCGAAGGCAATTCGCACAGTAGGAAATTCCGCCACACTGCACCCTGCTGCATCCCGAAAACTCGACTCCAACTGAGATTTATCGCTCACCAACTCAATCTTAGCCACAGGAAGAAAACATTTCTCTTCCATAATTTCCAGAGTCGCCGAGGCGCAATCAATCAAATCTTTAGCAAAACGACGCTTTGTTTCCAACTCAAGAAATGGCAATACTGGCGATCGGCTCGATTTGACTGTTGTACTGCGAGCGATCGCTTTTATTTTATCCTGAGATAAACTTGTCTCAACGGCATATTTTTGCAAAATCTCTGCTGCGGTAAAACTCTCTTTACTGCTTTTACCTTTCACCGCAAAACTCGGCCGCTCAGTCAGAGCAACTTCAGCGCCACTTTCCGAAATTACAGTAGTTATTCCCCAAAAACTTTGACCGCCCACATTCAACTGCACAACCCTGCGCAAATTGAACCATTCGTAAATGTCCGGCTTAGGAATATCCACCAAAATCAGCAGCGCAATCCCCAGCATCAGCAGGTTGTAAGCGCTCCAAATCCATCCCAAACTCATTCCTTTTAACAAATCTGCACTTTCTGATATTGACTGCAAGCTGCCAACATTTTTAACTAAATGAGTGTTTAAATTCTGGCAGAGACTAAATGCTGTAGCTGCGAACAAGACAATCAAAGGCCATCCCAAATTCCAGTTAAAACGAAAGCGATCGCTCGCAATTCCTTTCGGCGTCACCTGAAACCCTTTCTCAAAGGGATTCAGCATGGCACTCACCACCGTCACCGCTAAAGGTATACACTGGACAAATGAATAAACATCGGAAAGCAAAGCCGATCGCGATCTGCGGTTCAGCCAAGAAAACACAGTAACTTGCACCAAATAGTAAGGCAGGAAAAAGTACAGCAATTCCCGCGCACTTGCCCGCAAAGGAAGTACGCCGAGAAACGAATAAGCTAAAGGCATCAACAGAAACAAAACCCTGGTTAAACTGGTAAACCAGTGCAGCAATCCTTCCAAGTGAGACAGCCTTTGTATGAATCTAAGGCCGCGAATCGTTAAAGGATTGGAATCAATAAAAAATGCCTGAAGCGTGCCTCGCGCCCAGCGCAACCTTTGAGTTAGATGAGCCTCTATATTTTCAGCGGCCAAACCAGCACTCAATTTTTCATCTAAATAAACTAAGCGATACCCGGTGGCTGACAGCCGAATTCCGGTAAAATAATCTTCGCAGACTGAATCTGTGACAAAGCCTCCCACTGTTTGTAGGGCGCAGCGCCTCACGACAAAAGATGTACCGCAACAAATCACGCTGTCGGCGCTGTCTTTGATGATTTCAATTTGCCTGTAAAATACTTCTTCTTCCGGCGCGAGTACATTTTCTAAACCTAAATTGCGGGCGATGGGATCGTGGTTGTAAAAGCTTTGCGGTGTTTGAACGAGGGCGATTTCGGGATGTTGAAAAAAGCCAACTGTTCTAGTTAAAAAGTTTTTAGTAGGAATAAAATCGGCATCGAAAACTACAATTAATTCTCCATTAGTTAAGGCTGTGGCGTGATTGATGTTTCCAGCTTTGGCGTGAATATTATCGGGTCTGGTTATATACTCGCATCCCAGTTCTTTTGCCAGCAATTTGATTTCAGGGCGCTTGGTATCGTCCAGCAAATATACTTTTTTGTTGGCATAATCTAAAGCTTGACAGCCGATGACTGTGCGCCGTAAAATAAACGCGGGTTCGTTGTAAGTTGGGATGAAAATATCTACGGGCGGGGCAAAGTTTCCCTCTGCAACTGCAACTGCCATGCGATCGGCTTCTCGATGCCTGTCTTTCATTCTCAGCATTAAATACAGTTGAATGCTGCTGGTGAACACCATTAACATTTCTAGGAAAAACAGCCCCAAACTAAAGATACCGTTGAGGGGATCGCTTAAATTTAGGGTAACGAGCGATCGCCACAAAACGTAGCGAATGGTTAAAGCCAGAACTATTGCAACTACCACAGCACGCGACCATTTCTGCGGCTGAGGCGAAATTTTAATTGCAGCTAAAGCGGCCGATACCAGCACAAAAGTCGGCACTAACAAATACATCTTCCTCGCAGCAGGCACTTGCAGCCATATAGGCGGGTTTTGCTGCCAAGTGTTGATTGTGGCAAAAATGCCGCTGACTGTACCTTCACCTGCAAACCATGCCCCGGCGATCGCACCTGCGAAAGCAACCGCCCCCAACACCACTAGCGTTGCCGCTGGCACCCGCGAAATCCGCCAAAAGCGGCGTTTCAAGTCTTGAATGTCAAATCTTGAAGTTGTCATAAAATGTGAAATTCCCGATCGTGCCTGCAAAAGTCAGGGTTTTCTGCTGTCCACTTCTTAATCGCGTTGAAAATTCCCACACACCCACTTACTGTATTTACATTTTTTAATATTATGACAATTTTATGATAGTTTACTTGCTGGCTGGTGGCAAACTGCTCAGCAAGTTCAATCCTGGCAAAGTATAGCAGAAGGAAAAAGAAAGTTCGGCAACGGATGCAAGAAACGGATGTAACGGATTTCAGGAAGAAGGAAGAAGGATATAAGAACTCATATTTATATTTCAGCAATTAATACCAATTTTAAAAAAGAATGCAAGAGTATTCTTGTTCCCCCCCTTAGCAAGGGGGGGCTAGGGGGGGTCGAAGAGTGTTGCACTATTTTATAAAAATGGTATAAGAACGTCTATAGCGTCGGGCGCGGTTGCTATCGTTCCCCAAAAATATCAGGTCTACAAATCAAATAGGATTGCTATATCAAACTATAGCAATCCCCAGGGTTTAACAATTAGACGAATTCCACATCTAACTAAAGGTAGATTAATTTTATATTAATTTCAAAAAATTACCGAGATCGCAGCACAAAAACTCAGCCATCAAACAATTAATCAGAAATTGCTAATTCCGAGATTGCATAGCGGGCGACAGCCAAACCAACTCTCGCCTGTTCTATTTCCGACAATTCGGCCCAATGTCTTCTAGTCGCCATGACCAATTCTACCCCAGACGGATCGGCATCTCGCATGGCATAAGCCAAAGGACGCGCCAACACCTGCAAATCTTCCTCAGCCCACTGAGGCAAAATATCTAACACGCACTCAACCATTTGGTCAGCTAAAGATTGATACTTAACAGTTGCGTTTTGCACGCTTTGAGCGATGCTGGCAAGAAAATCTTGAGGAACGCGAGCAAATTTCTCGCGCAAAGACTTTTGCAGAGCATTCGCCTGCCAAACTTGTTCTAATTGCGAGAATAAAACTTGCGACTTCTCGGAAAGATCGCTGTCGCTAAAGGAATCAAATAGCGCAAATTCCTGCTCTAGGGCAGCCAAATAAGATTCGGATTCAAGCTGTGCAGGATTCCAGGGATAAGCAACATCAGTCTGAACAATTGTGGCGAGCAGTTCCATTTGGGCCTGAGTTTGCGAGTCGCGAAAATATTGAGAATCAGGAGATTGGGTAGCCATGATGTAATACCTAAGTGGGAAAAATAAAATACAGAAGCGGGACGAAAACAAAACGCGAGTGGCGAGTTGTGAATAACTTTTTGAACTTCAGACTTTCGACTCAACGCCCAGAACTTTGCTGTCTCGATCGCCGATCGCCTTCATTAACTACACCCGCACCTTAATTCGTTCCGCAATCAGTCTCACTGTAGCCCGAAGTTTTTGGAACCTCAATAGTGAAGTCAAAAATCTGACCTTGAGAACTGCCAAATTTTAGCTGAGTGCCGCTGCGCAGCAGCAATTCTTGGTGGTGAACTCTCTGCCATCCTTCTGGCCCCAAAACTAAAGTCCCGTAGCGAGAAAAATCGCGCAGGAAGTAGCTAGGTTCGCCCCGGTTATCTCCGATACTGTTGCGGCAGAAAATCTCGGCGTGTTTTTGAGAAACCCACTGTTCTCGAATCACTACGTCGTTTTCTTCCCAGCGTCCGACTCGAACCATACCGGCGCGAATCGACCAAACCTGATTCGCCGATTCGGTGGATTTGGCATTTGGTCGATCGCGCCCCCGCAAATAAGCACAAGACGGCAAGCGTCCCAGCCAAGTAGAAGAATTTAAAGGCAATTCAGTTTTCAGGTCATCTACCGGCTCAGTCAGTTGACCGTCAAACTCCGGGTGCATATACAGCACAGGCAGCGTCCAAGCCGGTTGATTGAACTTGTAGAGCGTTAGTAACTGCTGTCTGGCGACGGCTACTGCCCGATCGACCGACATCCGCCCGGCCAAAGCTCGGGCAAAAGTTTGGATAAAACTCAGGGCCTCGCGATCGGCGATCGAGTCCCGCATCCCCAACACCGCCGGCACCCCGTGATGGATCAGTACCTCAGCCAAACTGCTGCGGGCGATCGCCTGTTGCTGGCCGTTAGTTGAGTGCAGCCTCTCCACCGCCGGCTGAGCACCCCAGCAGGCATTAAACACCGCCAGAGTCACGCGGCACCGAACTAACACCTGAGCCAGTTCAGTACCGTTAATCGCGGTGTCCGGCCCCAAAAACAGCAAGCCGCCGTCGGGGCCCGGTATCCCGTGGCCCGCGTAAAACAGAATATTGTAAGCTTGCGTTTCCAGCCGAGAAATTAGTTCCGCCGGAGTAGGTTCGATCAGAGTATCAACGCGAGTCGGAACGCTGATGTCAAAATATTTGCCGCTGTCGTCGGTTTGAAAAGCACTTTCGAGAACGGCAGCTAGGGCGAGTGATTCTGCTTCCAACTGCAAATGACCGTTATTGCCCTTGGAAGATTGAGAATTAGCACCGCCGCCGGGTTCTGCTTGTCCCAAAACTAGCAAAATATTGAGCGACTCCGCAGGACGCAGGGGCGGCAAAGGCTCAACATTGCTGGTAGTACGGCTGAAAAGCAGTTGCTGCGACAGAGAAATTGCCGGTTGACCGGCTTGAGGCTGCATAATTTCCCAAGGCAAAGCAATTAAATACGGTTCGCGCAAGTCTACACGCACTCGCAGCGGTAGATTTTGCCCGATCGCGATACCTTTACTTTCCTGGAGACTACCCTGAATCGGCCCTTCAAACAGCCACTGCCAAAGATTAATCCCCAACTGCTGCATCAGGCGGCTGCTGTAGCTGGCTGGTGGCGGTGGCGGATTCTGCTCCTCCCTCCCCCTGTCCACCCACCCCCCTTGACCGAGGTGGAGCGGCACAGAGGGCGTCGGTGGAGCGAGGTGGAGCGAGTGAGGGCTTCGTTTTTCAATTTCTGCCAGTATATTCTGGCTGTTTTCCGGCGAGACGAAACTGCCATCAGGATTTAGGGGCAATTCGTGAATTGTCCCGGAGGGCGAAAACATTTCCTGCCAAGCTTTCCAGGATTGGGATAGGGTATGTGGCCACATACAGTCGTGGTGAACGTACCCGCTGGGATAGGGAGCTTGTAGAACCCAAGTGGCAAAATGGTTTGCCCCAGCGGTTCTCAGGCGAGCGATCGCTATACTGAGGCAAGGACTTTCAGGGCGCGCCATCTTACGACTCTGGATATAAGGTTGATCGATTTTAACTATTCGTAGTTTATCGGGTTTGGGGTGCGATCGAGTGCGTGAGATTGCTTTGGGAGTTGTTACTTTTACTTAGTGCCCAAAAACTTATCTAAATTCGGTAAATCTACCCAAGTTCCCGTAGCATTCGACTCCTGGGTCAAATCCATCAACAACTGCGAGTAAACCCCTTCTCTTAGGGACGGTATCAACGATTTACCCGCATCAATTGCTTCTACCCACCTATCTACTACTCGAATAAACGGTGCAATTCTCCCGTCTGGATAAACTTGAGGAAACTCCAATCTTTGAGGAATTTTGATTTCAGCTAAAGGTTCTCCACCTTGGGAACCCCACAAGCGAAATCCGTGGACGTAATCTTGCTGGTTGTCGCTTCCTAACACCAACGTACCCTTACTCCCGTATATTTCCACCCAGTGTCCCCGCCCTTGATAAGTAACAGAACTCAAACAAACTTGACAAGGCGTTCCTCCGGCTAATTCCAACATCAACGTGCAAGAATCATCCGCATCAACTAATTTTAAATTTCCCGAATCATGCGGATCTGGCCGCGCCGAAATTCCTGTAATCAATTGCCCAGAAAGCCTCTGCGGCGGGCCGAACAGCCAGCTAATATAATCAAAAACGTGAGAACCCGTCGCGCCCAAAACTCCGCCGCCTCGCTCTTTCTGGGCGTACCAATTCCAAGGGCGACTCGCATCAGCGCGGCCAGACACCAGCCAATCAATCTTAATTAAACGCTTTTCTCCCACATATCCTGCTGCCAATAATTCTGCTAGCATTTGCCATGCAGGGATGAAGCGAAACTCAAAGTCCATTGTGGCAATTGCTCTCGAACTACCCTTTTTCAAATCGGTTTGAGATTCGCTGTTTGCCAATCGGTAAAGTTCCCTGGCTTCATTTGCTGTCAGGGCTGTGGGTTTTTCTAATAATAAATGCTTGCCTGCTTCCAAGACGGTTTTTGCCATTTCATAATGCAAAAATGGCGGTGTGGAAATGCTGACGCCTGCTACTTCTGGGATGGCTACTATATCGGCGATCGAGTCGCAAGCGTAGGGGATATTGTGGGTAGAGGCGATCGCCTTTGCTTTGTCTAAATTCCGGTGGTAAACAGCCACAACCTCTGTCCGGTGATGTGCCTGGAAGCCGGGAAGGTGGACTTTTTGACCGAAACCTGTACCGACTACTGCAACGCCAATTTTTGACATAATTTAATAATTGGTAATTGGGAATTGGGAATTGGAAATTGGGAATTGGGCATCGGGCATTGGGCATCGGGCATTGGGCATCGGGAATTGGGCATCGGGCATTGGTAGCAACTAACCAATAACTAATGACTGCAATATCTGCCTGAAGGTCGATAATTAATCCGTGTATCCGTGTCCTAATCCGTGTCGTGCTTTCATTCTTCCTTCTTCCTTCTCCACCCATTCAATTACTTGTTTGCCCAAATTAACGCCGTCAAACAAGTCAATTTCTCTGATCCCTGTAGGGCTGGTGACATTAACTTCTGTGAGATAACCGCCAATGATATCAATGCCAACAAAGTAAAGTCCGTCCCGTTGCAGCACTGGTTCTAACTGAGTGCAAATTTCTAGTTCGCGATCGGTAATTTCTGTTTTTGCGACTCGGCCGCCGACGGCCATGTTGCCGCGAAATTCATTGCCGGTGGGAATGCGGTTGAGTGCACCGATGGGCTTGCCGTCCAACAATATAATCCGTTTATCTCCCTCTTTGGCTTCCGGCAGATAAGTCTGAACCATCACTGGAATTAGACCTTGTTGAGTGCTAATTTCGACCAGGGAGTTGAGATTGCGATCGCCCGCTTCCAAAAACAAAATCCCCTCGCCAGCTTTGCCGCCCAAGGGTTTAAGAACTGCCGCGCCTTTTTTCTCAACAAATTGCCGAATTACCTGCTTGTTTTGAGAAACAATTGTCTCGGGGATCGCTTCCTCAAATTGCAAAGCATACATTTTTTCATTCGCCGCCCGCAATCCTTTGGGACTGTTAACTACCAAAGTTTTAGCGGGATCGATGCCGTCTAGAAGGTAAGTAGCGTAGAGGTAAGGAACGTTGACTGGGGGGTCTGTCCGCATAAATACTGCGTCCATTGCTTCGAGAGGCTGCAAAGTAGGCTGTTCCACCTCGTACCAAGCCTCAGCAGCCTCCCAGCGTCCGTCTACCAGTTTTACTGGGGTGAGGGCTACCCGACTGAGCATTGCCCAGGTTTTGCCGCCGATGACGCTTAATTCGTTGGCTTGAGTCGCCCAGATTTCGTGACCCAACTCTTGAGCTGCTTCCATCAGCGCTACGCTGGTATCGTGTCCTGGAATTAGTCGCGCGAGGGGATCGATGATGAATGCAAATTTCATTTTCAGTTAAAATTAAGAATTGGTCGCAGGAAAATTTTGGCAAACTCAAAAAAATTCAAAAGGAATGCCTCATTTTGCTAGCAGCGGGTCTAGCTGACCTAGAGCATCGAGTTCGTGGATTTCGTCGCAGCCGCCTACGTGTTGGTCGTTAATGAATATTTGGGGCAGGGTGCGGCCTCCGTTGGCTCGATCGCTCATTTGAGCCCGTGCTGCTTCATCTCCGTCGATCGCGTACTCTGTAAAATCAACTCCTTTTCGCTTCAGCAGTGCTTTGGCACGAATGCAAAACGGGCAGGTTCTCCAAGTGTAAATTTCTACTTTAGGGGTCATCGGACGCTCAAAGAATCACAATATTTTTTTATTGTAATCTTAACTAATCTTATTTTAATTTTTATATAGTTGGAGCCAGCAAGCTGTAGACTTATTATTTATACAATTTTCTTTAATCTATCCTTAGACATAAAAAAACAGACATAAAAAAACACCCGCGCTTTAAGAAACGGAGAGATTTTGAAAACAAGCAGCAGCTTGGGCCTGCCTACCGTTGCTGAGGGGCCTGCTTGTTTCGTTTTCTGCCGGAACAGATGATTCCTGCGCCTGTCAGCAGGAGTGCTACCACAGTACCCGGTTCTGGGATAGCTGTTCTACTAGGGGTGGGGGGGTTTTGGTAGATGTCTGGAAAGGTCGGCGTTGGCGCCACTATGGGTGAAGGCGACACTATCGGGTTTCCGATCGCAGGCATTTGGGCATCAGGCAATTGCTCTGTAGGCTCTGGCGCGGTCAGTGGCGATTCAACCGGCGGCGTCGGCGCTACTGGCTCTGGTGTCAGTGCTGGTGATTGGAGGACTACCGGCGATTCTTGCGGTACGGGTTCTGGCGATGCCAGTGGGGGTTCGACGACTACCGACGATTCCGGTATCGGGTCTGGTGTTGCCAGTTGCGGTTCGACTATTGGCGGTTCTGTTACCGGGTCTGGCGTTGCCAGTTGCGGTTCCGGTACAGAGTCTCGCAGGGATCTTGATGACGATCCCGATGTTGATTGCTGGCCCTTCACGCACTCATCTGAAAAGTTTCCGGGCCCGCACACATCGATTGCTGCTGAAGCCGGAGGGGCGGCAGCTAGATAGTAGAACCCTGTTGCCATTGTGGCAGAGAGTCCAATTGCTAGTTTTGCCAGTAGCGTACACATAACTATTTAGTTAAACAGTGGTAAAATTGGAAGATAGAAAGAGTGCTACAGATTAGCGTTGCAGGACGGGCAAGGATTTTAGAGTGCTTACAATAAATGGATGTTGTCTGTCGCGGGCCCCTGTAAAAGATAGTATAGCGCTTGAGGCGATCGCCCAAACACTTTAATCATCTTATTCTCTTTTACCTTAGCTCCGCCGAGCGCGGTTTGTACTGCCTCAAGCAACATCTTTTTGCAACCTCTCAACCAACAACCGTTACAGCCATTAACAAAGAGTGTTTTTACCTTGACCGCCGCCTCCTGAATTTAATAATTCTACTGAGCGCAAACGAAATCTGCTGTATTGTACTTGGCAATTCACAATCTGACTACTCTTTTATAGTCTCATGCTTTGACGATATCTGTCCTCAGTATATGTACGTATATTCCTGAATGTCAACTACTTAAAAGCAATATTTAAGTATTTACCGAGGGTAGAGGGCGTATTGAATGAGCTGAGCTAGTCTGTCGCGGAGTGTTTCCATCCCCAGACCTTTTGCTGCCGAAATAAATACGGCTTGAGGAAACTCTTCTCGGGCGAGGGCGAGAGTATCTCCATCTACGGCATCGATTTTGTTAAAAGCTACAAGGGCTGGCCCGGGAGTTACGGGCATATCTGTCAAAATATTCATGACCGATCGAATTTGGCTCTGCCATGCGGGATGGGAGAGATCGACCAGGTGCAGCAAAGCATCGGCGTCTGTGACTTCTTCGAGGGTAGCCCGAAAAGCGTCGATCAAGGACGGGGGCAGTTCGCGAATAAAGCCCACTGTGTCTGTGAGGACGATCGACAAAGGTTCCCCAGAAAGAGCGCCCGGAATGGTCAACCGTCGGGTTGTGGGGTCGAGGGTGGCAAATAACTGGTCGGCGGCATAGACCTCGGAATTCGTGAGCAGGTTGAGCAGCGTGGATTTACCGGCGTTAGTGTAGCCGACGATCGCCACTGAGGGTACGTCGTGATGATGCCGGTTCTGCCGCAGCCGGAAGCGGTGGGCCAGCAGTTGATTTACTTCTTGCTGCAATCGAGAAATGCGTTTGGCGATCGTCCGCCGTTCGGTTTCAAGTTTGGTTTCCCCTGGGCCTCTGGTACCGATGCCGCCGCCCTGTCTCGACATGGCCTGACCGCGACCTGTCAGGCGGGGCAGGTTGTACTCTAGCTGAGCGAGTTCGACTTGCAATTTACCCTCGCTCGATCGAGCTCTTTGGGCAAAGATGTCGAGAATTACCTCTGTTCGATCGACGACGCGGATACCTATCTGAGTTTCCAAGTTCCGTATTTGTGCGGGGGTCAGGTCGCGATCGAATACCACGAGGTTAGCGCTAACGGTCTGAGCGGTGAGGGAAATTTCCTGAACTTTGCCTTCGCCGACGACTGTTTGCGGATGGGGGCGCGATCGTTTTTGGCGCACTGTTTGCAGTACCTGACCCCCGGCGCTTTCAACCAGCCGCGTGATTTCTGCGAGTCCGTCCTCAAAATCCAGCAGAGTCATGTGCTGAGTCATTACACCCACCAGCAGCACTTTGTCTTGGTCTGCATCGACCTCCCCCGCGACAAACTCTGCTTCAAACTCTGCTTCGAGTCCTTCCACCAAATCCAGAAAATCTTGGTTGGCGAGCTCGTCCAAACTTAGAGGTTCTGATATTTTCCAGGGAAAGTTTTGAGTTTTGATGGATGAGTTTTCAATAGAAGACTCTTGAATAGAAGACTCTTCTATTTCATCAGTTGAAGCTTGTTCTAACTTAGCGCTCAAAACAGAGAACTCAAAATTTGGCTGGTCTCCCTGGGGTATCAGGTGAGCGAGATAAGTTTCTTTGATGTAACCAGTCGCACCACCGCCGCGGCGCTGAAATCCGCCGCCGGTCAGCGTCAGCCAAACGAGGGCATCCAGGCGCTGAATTGCCATTGCGGTGAGGGCTGCTTCGCTTGGGATTTCTGGCTTGAGGTGGGTGGCGATGCAGCGAATGCCGCTGAGGCGACCTCCCCCGTAGCGGGGCAATTCTAGGGGCGCAATCTGGGTTTGGCGGGGACTACCTACGCCGACGCGAATTACTTGTCCGCGGCGGTTGATGTAGGTGCAGATTGGTTTGTCTATTTCGGTGCTGATGGCGGCGACGCGCTGGGCGAATTCTGCCGTGGTGATGCGATCGCCCGGTAGTCGCTGGTGGTACAGCTTTTCGAGTTGCTTGAGCTGGCTGGACTTTAAACCTTGAAGATTGCCGTAGATGGTTTCGATAACTGTTTCTCCCGATCGATCTGTTTATCTCCTATTTTAGTTAACTCAAGGGCGATCGTGTTCGGGTTTTAAGCTGAAACTTACTAAATTTTCTTGCCTCTAGTAGAGCGCGGATTCAGTATTGTCGAGTCACCAGCGCCGTTGTTTGTCGCTACGGGGCGATTTAGCATTTCACAGCAGCCCTCTCAACTGGCGGTTGTATTCAGTATCTACAGATACAAGCGATGCTTCAAAAACTCGCTCAACAAAACTTAACACATTATTTTTGGTTTCAAAATCCTCCTTTAGACTTGGGTGTATCTTGAGCCTACAGGCAGATAGCAAAGTAGAAATTACGTCGCTACCATGAAAAGCGAAACATTGTTAAGGAATGTAAAAACATGGAAACTCGTCCTACTAACTTACCTCCTACCGCTAATGCCTACAATGGCAAAGATCGGAATGCCTTTCTGTTTGGATTCAACCCGCAAGCAGAACTTTGGAACGGTCGCTTAGCGATGATCGGTTTCTTAGCTTATTTGCTCTGGGACGCCGCTGGATATAGCGTTCTGCGCGACATCCTTCACTTTCTGCCTACCTACATTGCTCACTAATGACGAGCAGTCTTTCCTGTCTGGCAGCGTGAGTAAATGCCGCCCTTGCCAGACAGGCTAAAAGTTACAAATGGCAGCGAGTATGGTTTTGTCCCTTTGTATCTTTCGTTACTTTTGAATGGCATTAAAAGAATTCTTGCTGTGATTCGATGATTACGGGTGGGGGCGGTGCCGCCGACGCGATGAATATTGATACCAACAGATATTTATTGCGTAAAGGCGATCGCCTCTGCTGTATTTTTGGCAAGAAATCTCATCGAGCATTTCTGATAATTTATGAAAAATAGGAGCATCAACGATGATTAATTCAAATTTACTGGCAGTAGTACAATCGACTCTGACTGACACAGCATCAGGAAATTGGCAAAAGCCTCTGGTGATGTTTGTTTGTAATATCTTAGCGTTGCTAGTTCTCAGCCGCCGAATTTGGTATCCCCACGTCGGGCCGAAAATGCCTTTGCCCTTCCCCTCTCTGTTCAACAATGTTAGCGTACCCGCCTTTTTGGCTTGCATGAGCGCCGGTCATTTGCTCGGAGTATTCAGCATTTTGGCGCTGAGTATCGACAAGGCTATTTAGTAGTAATTGCGCGATCGTTTTGGCGATTTCTTGCTGCAACTGGTTGGTTAAACGGCTGACAAAAAATGGCAGGGGGTAAGTGAAAAGCACTAACCCCTAATTTTAATTTTCTCTAGAGACTGACGCAGAAATCGGTTTTTTACCATGCACTGACAACTAACGGGGCTTAAACAAATTTCAAGCCCAAACTAGCTTGATCCACAGCCAATACATCGCTGTTGGTTTATAGCGCACCCACAAATTTTTTGCACAGCGCTCTCCAGCGTCCACTCTCATAGATTTTTCGATATTGCTGGTACAGAATATTAGCTTGAGCAATTCCGAAAGATGTTGTCTCTAATGAACAAGCGAGGGGTGGATGATAACTGTATCTAAACTACCAATTGACAAGTTGGTAAAAGAAGCAATCTCACTCACAAATTCTCCTTACTTAATGAGGCTTTCTAGTCCTCGGAGATAAGCATCCCCTACTTGCTCATAGGTTGTCTGAGAAAACACGAACATTGCACAGACGTTTTCGCGATCGCGAATCAGTTGGTAATCCAGCTTCGCTCAAAATTATCGAGCCAAACAGATTGTCCCCGTCGCCGCAGCGCCACAAATTCATATCATTTTAGGGAATGGGATAGAGCCATTTGCGAAATAATTGTGTTAAGCGCGGCATGACCAAATAGGTGAGCAATATAACAGTGAGACCTGTGATCGTCAGAGATGTGAGCAACGCAGGAAGCCCTGATAGTAGCGGTACCAGCAAACGATTGAGAATAGAAATGGTAAAAAACACTCCCAACCATGTAACTAACGCCATTTTGTAGCGAGGGGGTGGAGCCTTCATCGATTTATTGGGCAGCGTAAACCAGGTTTCCAATCCGGTCAGGGTTTGAATATCTTCTGGCTTTTCAATCAAGGGCTGCAATCGCTCAATCCACTCTCGCCGAACATCAGATTCCAGCCAGGCCTTAAGATTGTCGTAGCAATCGAACTTGAGAATGACCACGTACTCAGGATGAGCGTGATCGTGGGGTCGAATAGTGCTGACACCCAGATGTCCCTTGAATTTTCGTGCATCTGCGGCGATGCCATGAAACCAGGCTTCGTAACCTTGGTCACGCCCCGGTTTCAGGACATGAGAGATCACAGCGGTGACTAGATAGTTGTCTTCACTGCTATTGCTCGCCAACGGTTCTTCCAACATAGAATTTAGAGAATTAACTGAGAGAAAAGTTTTATTCTGAACAACCGCCCTAGACACACCAAATTGCTCGACAATTTTCGGCAGCACGTCTGGAAACAGAAGGGAGATTAACGAATGCGATCGAGAAGGTTTGGCATGAGATGAAATGACTAGAAGAAGACTTGCAATCACTGACAAGAGCTATTAAAAACACCCTCTACGTGACTTACAACGAAGTAGTTGTCACCGCTACGTTCCACGTAAAATTGATAACCTAGCGATGACAATATTAACTCAGTTAAACACGAGCTAAATAAACTAGGCGCTTTCTCACTACTTATTGGGAGATCCAGCATTTGCCGTTGCTGCATAGCTGGTCATCAGGTTTTTGTAGTCAGGAATAAACCCTGCTAAGAGACTACCCAATCCTTCAATATCGTTGCGCCAGTCACGGTGCAATTCACACACAACGCTAAACCAATTGACCAATTGAACTCCAGCACGAGACATTCGATCCCAAGCTGCATAGCGACAGGCTTCATCGAAAGTTCCAGAGGCATCGGTGACAACAAAAACCTCATAACCTGCCTCCAATGCCGAAAGCGCACAAAAAGTAACACATACATCAGTGACTATTCCGGCCACGATCAATTGCTTCTTGCCTGTTGCTTCTACTGCTTTAACAAAGTCCTCGTTGTCCCAAGCGTTGATTTGTCCGGGACGGGGAATAAAGGGAGCATCTGGAAACTTCTCCTTCAGTTCAGGGATGATGACTCCATTGGGGCCTTGCTCAAAGCTAGTTGTCAAAATTGTAGGCAGGTTGAAAAACTTAGCTGCACTTGCCAGCGCCAGCACATTATTTTTGAAGTCGGCGGCACCAATATCACGCACAAGTGAGAACAGTCCAGTTTGGTGATCGACCAGCAGAACCGCAGCATTATTCTTGTCTAGACGGTTGTATTTGAATGTAGACATCAGGTATTTCTCCTATTTGGGTTATGGGTGAATCAATAGTCCGGACAGTTTTCAATCACCAACGGTAGAATAAGGGTTCCAGCTTCCTCAGCAGGTGAAATCTTAACGGTAGAATGCGGGTTTCAGTCGCTGCCCAAAAAACTGTCCGGAGTATTGGTGAATGAGGAATTGCAGAATAGAGTCAAGAATCAGAAAGCCTTGACTTGTACCAATTAAATGTGCTTTTTTATTAAAAGCGAAACGTCTATTTCCTCTAAATGGCTTATGGCGTAAGCTGTTGCGCCATGAACTCTGTTTGCAAAATCTTACCAAATTTCACCACTCAATAGCCGCAAGTTAAGCGCTGAGTTAGGACTATGTTGTAGCAGGGCAAGACAGGCTCTTGTTTCATATAATTGAGTTTGCATCCCGTCAGGTGTATACTCTATCTGGAACTCTGTATGGCTATCGCCGAGCAGATTTACGAACTCGTCACATCTTTTCCTCAAGACCCAGCCAGAGAGATTCTCACTTTTGCTGAATCTATTCGAGCTAAATATATAAATGGCAATCAACCCAGCAGTAAAGTCGCTCCAGTGCTTTGGGCAGAACTGGTTTATTCCTTAGCTGCAAGTTGGGGAGAGGGCTTTCCTACCTTGGAGGACATTCGTGCTAATTCGGGGCAAGATATCCTAAAATAGAGGCTTTAGATGTACGTTTTGGATACCCACACCTTGTTGGGCTGCTTGAATTATCGGTGAGGATAGTAGTTCGCAGTTTGTGTGTTGGTATTAAGTGCCACGTTTCCTCAATAGCATTTGTTAAGTGCTACTTTGAGGTTGTTAATATCTCTTAAGGCTTATGAAGATTAACCTTGAAACTTTTGACCTCACACAGCTCCCAAGTGTAGAAGACGATCATTTTGAATTCAAATCAAGTAGCACTCCACCCAATGAGCTCAAGAAGAAACTAAACTGTGCAGTATCAGGCTTTGCCAATGCTGGAGGTGGATGTTTCGTTGTTGGTGTTGATCGTAATGGCAATGCTGACAATGGCTTGTCCTTAAAGATTGAGAGACAAGATTTACGTGACTGGGTCGATCAGATTGTCAATCAAGTGGAACCAGTTCCTAAATATGACATCAAACTAATATTAGACCCGATGGGACGGGGTGTTATTCAGCCAGATGCAGCCGTTTTGCTCGTTGCCATTCATGAAAGTTATGCTGGACCACACATGGCTCTTCTAGATAAACGCTATTACATTCGAGCAGGTGCTCATACACTTAAAGCCACACATTTCATTATTGATGCAATTTGGGCTAAAAGACATTTCTTTAAACCGCGCTTGACGCATTTATTTAGGCTCAAACCAGAGCAAGAGCAAACTATCCAACTTGGAATTCTTGCACTTACAGACGGTCCAGCAGTTGATGTTAAGATTAACATTTCACCTCTGCCCCAGATGATAAGAGATAGAGATTGCGACAGTCTGTTTCCTCTCCAGATATCCGTTATCGATCGCAATAATCCATTCTTTTTTGATGTATCAACTTATTACCAAGCAGAAGAGCTTTTTGGAAAAGACGTGTATCTTGAAGTAGAGTATTACGATCTAGCCGGAAACTCTTATGTTTATAAAACTAAGATTGAAGTTTCTGGGTCTGTTTCACCAATTACCATTGGAAACGATAACCCTGCAAAAATGGTAAAAGCACTTGAATCAATCAACGCAGTTCTTTTGAAACTCACTATTTCCCGTGAAAAAGCAGCTAAACCAAGCTTGGTGTTATCTAAACCATCGGAAAGTATCTTTACAGATATCGAGAATCTGATTCCTGAACTTTTAGCAGAGATGAAAAAAGATTTACGGGAGTATCCAGTTGCCCGTGAGTTCATTCTTATGTCCAAAGATACAGTTTACAACGGAGACAAAAACAACTTAATTCTTCATTATTTTTTTGAAGATCATTCTTGGCTGAGGAGTAAACTAAGAATTTTAGAAAATCATGGACTAATTTATGAAATCACTTACAACAATACACTTCGTTTCGTGATTTCTGAGGAATTGGCTGCTTACTTAACGAACTGTTAACCGGAGTGGTCTATTCATTTCCTCCTCTTGCCAGCAGTCCAATACTGCGTTGGTACGGACGGAATCAAGGTTTTTGGCGAGGGTTCGAGGCTACTGGCCTCCGCACCACTTCACGGATCTACTACTTCAAAGGTCAAGGACAGGTTGCTCAAAATCTTGCCAGTGTCTCCCCCCAAGGAATGGAGTTGCGATCGCGAAGCGCTGCTGCCAAGCGCCGATCGCAGATTGGTATTGATGATTATGGTAATGCCCCTAACGCTTTCAATGTCGATTTTTGAGCATTCGTCAATCCCGTTGCCCCTTGAATATTCATGCCTTCATACAGCCGATCGCCCATCAACGTCCTAATACAGCCACCAGGGGCGACATCCCACACTTTAATGGTGCGAATCATAGATTAGGTCTTTTGGGCAATTATATAAACATGATTTTCAGGATACTGGTCATATTCCAGATGGCGGCAGGTGCAATGATGCTCAACCAGAATTTGCAGGAAAGTATCTACACCCAAAGTGCTGTAATCAAAGTCTTGACCTTGAAATGCTCCCGAAACCTCGCGGATTGTATGTCCGCCGCCACAAGTGAACAGGATCACTCCATTGGGTTCAAGCGCATCGCATAGCTTTTGTATCACAGGCGCTTGCTTGTTGATTGGCAGATGAAACGTGCTATCCCACGCTGCAATGAGGCTGTAAAGTTTCGGCGGCAGCCAATCACAAATGTCTTCCCGGTAAAACGTGATTTCTGGATGTAGCCGCTGGGCTAAATCGATCATTTCCCTAGAAATATCAAGTCCTTCAGGCCCAAATCCATGCTTGGATAAGCTGTTAATAAAACGTCCGCTGCTTCCACACCCGACATCAAGTGCTGCGTGCTGCTTAGAAGTAAATTCGATCGCCCGTTCTAATTGGGCAATCCCGTAGATTGAACCTTGATGCTCAGTTTGCCACCATTGGGCAATTCGGTCGTAACGGGTCGATGTATCATTTGGCTCCATAGAGTGACCTCATTATTATATATAACGAGTAGTTGAACCCGACTAAACTAAATTATGGTAAAGTAGCGGCCGAGTTAGCACCGTCTATCTTAGGTCATAAGCAGTTCGATTAGAACAGCTACTGCAAACCCCATTTTACTCCAGGGATGAAAGGCTCTACAGCAGGCGATCATTACTTTAGGCAGACGCAGGAGCCGCGCCAGTGGAGATACATTTTAAAGAATCTGTGGTTTTCATTACAAAACCCTTTATAAAAGGAGTTTCAGCGGTGAACTTAATATCTGTAGAGGAACTCAAAGCGCTGGTACAACAATCTGCTGGGTGGTGCGTCTCTATTTATATGCCAGTCGCTCAATGAACAGAAATTCAACAAAATCCGATTCGGTTCAAAAAATTAATCAGAGAGGTTGAAGACAAAATAGTAGAGTACGGATTTGATAAAAATAAGCAGGCGAATTGCTCGATCCAGATTAATTTACCAGGTTTAAACCAATGGAATCTAATTCAATGACAAATTCCGACAAACAAAATCAAACTAACAGCGGCGATACCGAACGCTGGGCATCTTTAATTGGTGGCGGCGCGCTGGTGCTTTTTGGTTTGTCGCAGCGTTCTTTGCGAGGTGCTTTGCTGGCGGTTGCGGGCGGCGGTTTAGCGGCGCGCGGTATGGGGGTTGTCGAGGGTTTGCAGTCGGCCGCAGATCCGAATCAAAGCATTAAAGTTGAAAAGACGGTGACGATCGACAAACCGGCTGATGAATTGTACCGTTTATGGCGCAATTTTGAAAATTTGCCTCGGTTTATGAAGCATCTCAAACACGTTACGGTAATAGATGAAAAACGTTCTCACTGGATTGCCAGCGCGCCGATCGGCAACAGTGTAGAATGGGATGCAGAGATTGTCCGCGAAGAAGAAAATCGCTTAATTGCTTGGGCGTCTGTTGAAGGATCTGATGTTGACAATTCGGGTTTTGTGCGCTTTCAACCGGCACCTGCGGGACGCGGTACTGAGGTAAAAGTTGTCATCGAATACAATCCTCCGGGCGGTGCAATTGCTGCTGGCGCTGCTAAACTATTTGGGGAAGCTCCCGAACAGCAAATTGCAGATGATTTGCGCCGCTTTAAGCAGTTGATGGAAGCTGGGGAAATAGCGACTACGGAAGGTCAACCTTCGGGCCGCAAGTAAAAGACCTCTTGCAAAAATCCTTTTAATCAAATTCTGGAACGGGCAAGATGCCCATTCCACAAGAAAAAAAATTTTGTGGGATGGGCATCTTGCCCGTCCTAGTTATTTTTGCAAGAGGTCTAATAAGTTAGATAGTTAGATGGTATCCCCCGATCTAACTCACCGAAGATCGCCATTCTCAAAAACAGGCATCTTGCCTGTGGAGCGAAGAGTGAATTTCTTGTGGGGTGGGCATCCTGCCCGCCCATAAAAAGCTTATTGAAAATGGTGCAAGATGTCAGATATAACCATCTTTGTTGTTTACCTGATTAACTGATGTCATCTCAAGTGGTTTTCGGAAATGCGGGCGCTGAAAGTGCAAGTCGGGGCGGTTGGTTTGCGGGTCACTTTATGACGCCGGGCGATGACCCGCGATCGACTTCTGTTTTAGAGGTAAAATGGGGCACTCACCCCGCCGGAGATTGCAGGACTCAGTGGGCGGTAAATGCGGCAGCCACGACGCTTTCTATCTTGGTAAAAGGGCGGTTTCGCCTGCAATTTCCAGAGCAAGAAATCTTGCTTTCTCGCGAAGGAGATTATGCTCTGTGGCAGCCGGGAGTGCCTCATTATTGGTCTGCGGAGGAAGATTCGGTAATCGTGACTGTGCGGTGGCCTTCCCTGTCGGGAGATAGTTCTGGAGTTAAGAATTAACTTTAACTTCGGGAACCAAAACACGGCCAGTATAACCCGCGCGCTGGTAGCGATCGATCGCCTCTGATGCGATAACACCGGCTTTGCCACTCTCCACCAGCGCTACGCAAGCACCGCCAAAACCTCCGCCCGTCAGCCTTGCGCCGAAGACTCCGGGGATTGACTGCAAGATGGCTGCCAGGGCGTCTACTGCCGGTGTCGAAACTTCGTAGTCGTCGCGCTGACTGGCATGGGAAGCATTCATTAACTCGCCGAAACGTTTTGCTGGCAAAGATTTTACCGCTTCGAGTACGCGGTTGTTTTCGGTAACGACGTGGCGGGCGCGCCTTTTGAGAGGTTCGGGCAATACTTCCACAGCTTGGGGATCGGCGATATCCCTGAGAGCTTTAACTCCCAATATCCGCGCGGATTCCTCGCACTCGGCGCGCCGCTGGTTGTAGCCGCTTCCTGCTGCTAGTTGGTGGCTTTCGCCACTGTCAATTATTAAAATTTCTGTGCTTGCGGGAAAAGGTATCGGGCGGCATTCGAGGCTGCGGGTGTCGATAAATAGCATGGTGTTGGTGTCTGCTAAACTCGATGCCATTTGATCCATGATGCCGCAGTTCACGCCGGCATATCGGATTTCGACTTGCTGTCCGATTTGAGCTAGCCGCACGTCGTCTATGGGGAGGTTGAGCAGCGCGCGCATTCCTCTGAGGGTTGCTATTTCTAAAGCGGCGCTGCTGGACAAACCGGCTCCGATCGGCACAGTCGAGGTAATGTAGAGATTTATTGGCGGTATTTTGTATCCTTCTTTTTCTAAAAGTCTGAGGCAGCCACAGATATAAGTGACAAATTTTTGCGGTATGGTATCGTCGTCTGAAAAATTTATGAGTTCGTCATATTCTGCTGAATAAAAATGGTGTCGATCGTCGCTGCTGAAGCCGATTTGTACTGTTGTGCGCTGGGGAATCGCAGTTGGAAGTACAAATCCATCGTTGTAATCTGTGTGTTCGCCCAGCAGGTTTACTCTGCCGGGGGCGCTGGCTGTGGTTTTGGGTAATGTACCAAATACTCGTTGGAATTTCATTTTTGGGGAATTGGTTATTGGTTATTTGTTATTGGTTATTTGTGATTTGGAAAAACACCTATCCGTGTATCCGTGACTTCCGTGTCGTGCTGTTGGGGATTGGGGATAAACAAATTTATTTTCGATCGTTGCTCCTTGTATGATGACCAATTTTTTTCTGTGATTCAACCCCTGTTAACAAAAATAAACATCACCGTAGGTTGGGAAAAGCTATTGAGCTGTGATAGAATGACAGGCTAAGATTTCTCCAACAATTCAAAAAATGCGATCGACCAGACCCCGAAAACAGTTTGCTCAACATTGGCTCAAAAGCGAGAAAGCCTTAGATAAGATTGTGAAAGCGGCTTCTTTGGATGGCGATCGCGTCCTAGAAATCGGGCCGGGTACGGGGATTCTGACTCGGCGTTTGCTGCCTGCGGCTGAGTCTGTTGTTGCTGTGGAGATCGATCGAGATTTGTGTCTCAAGCTAGCCAAACAACTCGGCAAAACCGACAATTTTTTACTGCTGCAAGGCGACTTCTTGGAAATGGACTTAGAGGCTGAATTAACAGCTTTTCCCAAATTCCAAAATCCCAATAAAGTTGTTGCCAATATTCCTTATAATATTACTGGCCCGATCCTGCAAAAACTGCTGGGAACGATATCTGTTCCTGCTGCTAAACCCTTCGACGCGATCGTGCTGTTAGTGCAGAAAGAAGTCGCCCAAAGGCTTTACGCTAAACCGGGTTCGACAGCTTTTGGCGCTTTGTCGGTGCGGGTGCAGTATTTAGCAGAATGCGAGTTAATTTGCGATGTGCCCTCTAAAGACTTTTATCCGCCGCCAAAAGTCGATTCTGCCGTGGTGCGGCTGCTTCCCAGACAGATAGAAACTGCGGCGGTTAATCCGCGCTATTTGGAGAATTTAGTTAAGTTGGGATTTGGTAGCAAGCGCAAGATGCTGCGAAATAATTTGAAAGGGGCTGTGGATTTAGATAAACTGGTTCAATTGCTAGAAGAGTTACAGATAAATCCTCAATCTCGCGCTGAAGATTTAAGCGTGGCGCAATGGGTAAATTTGAGTAACAATATGATGTGCGAGGTTTGAAGTTCAGGATTTTGCGATCGACCCGAATTCTTAAAGTCCTGCGGGTATCTGGGTATTCTGTTTTTTGAGATGGGCTTACTTATTTCAGCCTCATGGGAATTTTAATAATAAATTCCGCACCTTTCCCCGGTGCAGAAATACACTGCAATTCGCCTTTATGTCTTGCTGTGATAATTTGATAGCCGATCGATAAACCCAACCCCATGCCTTTGCCTACTGGTTTAGTGGTAAAAAATGGATTAAATAACTGCGTCATCACCGATTCTGTTATTTCTGGCCCGTTATTGCCAATTCGGATTTCTACTTCTTCACTGTCTAAAAGTTTGGTAGAAATTTTGATGAGGCGGGGATTAGCTTCATTAGCTGCAATTGACTCGCTGTGGCTGTCCTCTTCTAAAGCGTCAATAGCATTAGCCATGATATTCATAAATACTTGATTTAGCTGTCCGGGATAGCACTCTATTTGGGGTAAATTGCCATATTCTTTGATAACTTGAATGCTCGCAAAACCCGGATTAGCATTCAATCTGCTTTGCAAAATCATCAGTGTGCTGTCAATTCCTTCGTGAATGTCGGCTAATTTCATTTCTGCTTCGTCATGGCGAGAAAAAATTCGCAGCGACTTGACAATACCAAAAATTCGATCGGCGCCGTTTTTCATAGAAGTTAATATTTTTGGCAGGTCAGATTTGATAAAATCTAAATCTACAGACTTGATTTTTTCTTGAACTCTGGGTAGGGGATTCGGATACTGCTGTTGATAGATATTCACCAGTTCTAGCAAAGTATCGGCATACTCGCGAGCGGGAGTAACATTGCCGTAAATAAAGTTAATCGGATTGTTGATTTCATGAGCAACTCCAGCGACTAATTGGCCCAAAGATGACATTTTTTCGCTCTGAATTAGTTTGGATTGAGCCACCTTAAGTTCAGACAAAGTTTGTTCGAGCTGTTGAGTTTGAGACTTTAACTCTGCGGTGCGTTCTTCAACTCGAATTTCTAATTCTTCTTTAGCTTTTTTTAGTGCAGCTTCGGCTAATTGGCGATCGACAATTTCCGATGCTAGGAGTCGGTTGGCCAATTCTAAATGTTGAGTTTGAGACTTTAATTCTGCGGTGCGTTCCTCAACTCGAATTTCTAATTCTTCTTTAGCTTTTTGTAGGGCAACTTCGGCTAATTGGCGCTCGACAATTTCAGCTTCTAGGAGTCGGTTGGCGGATTCTAACTGTGCGGGACTGGGAAGTGCTAGGGCTTGAGGCATTAAGTCTACCAAAAGTATGGCTGTAGCAAATGAAATAAGGGCAGTAATTGCTTTCATTGTTCCTGAAAGCCAATAGGTAGGATGCCAAAGCGTCCAAACTTCAAATATGTGAGTGATCCCGCAGGCGACGATAAAGCCTCCAAACATCGCAAAGATCCAATCAAAGGGTAAATCTTCGCGTTTGGAAATAAAATAAACCAATGTAATCGGGATGGAAAAATAGGCCAGTGCAATTATAGAATCTGAGGCAACGTGAAGCCAGACTAACGGGGTATGCCAGAGATAGCAGTGGCCGTGAGGAATAAATGGCCCGGAAGTAAAAAAAGTTTTCCACATTTCCTGCATAATATTTCCTTTGAGTTGTGAGAAAATGGACTCTGACTGGTGTCAATTAATTTCAACCAGGGGTTTCTTTCACCTGCGGCTTAATCACCTATGCGTTCATATTCTCTGTTAGCTTCAGCAAAAATCAATCTGTATTTGGAAATCATAGGCGATCGCCCCGACGGATATCACGAACTGGCGATGGTACTTCAAAGCATAGATTTAGCCGATCGAATTGACTTGCGCGCGATCGGTACGGACACGATTCGAGTGCGCTGCGATCACCCGCAAGTCCCTCCTGATAAGAATAACCTGGCCTACCGGGCGGCGGATTTGTTGGCGAAGCAATTCCCCGATGCTTTGGCGAAATTCGGCGGAGTCGAGATTGTCATTCACAAGCACATTCCGGTAGCTGCGGGGCTCGCCGGCGGTTCGGCAAATGCTGCTGCGGTTTTAGTCGGGATGGATTTGCTGTGGCAATTGGGACTTACTCAGTCGGAGTTGCAAGAGTTGGGGGGAACTTTGGGTTCGGATGTGCCTTTTTGCATTGGTGGAGGTACGGCTTTGGCAACCGGCCGCGGGGATAAACTGTCGCCGCTGCCGGATTTAGGAGGTTTTTTTGTGGTGCTGGCGAAGTACCGCAATCTCAGTATTTCTACGGCATGGTCGTATCAAACTTATCGCCAGCAGTTCAGTAGTTCCTATTGTGCAGCGGAAGATTTGGAGTGCCGCCGGGAACGGCTGCATTCGGGGCCGATGGTGGGGGCGATCGCCCAAAAAGATCGATCGAAAATTGGTCAATTGCTGCACAACGATTTAGAAAAAGTTGCTTTGCCCGTGTACCCGCAGGTGTTGCAGTTGCGGGAGGCTTTTGAGTCGGCGGGGGTTTTGGGCACGATGATGTCGGGTTCCGGGCCGACGGTGTTTGCGCTGGCGGAGTCTCCTGAGCAGGCTCAGCAGGTTTTGGAACGGGTTAAAAGTGCGATCGCTTCTCCTGATTTGGATTTTTGGGTAGCAAAGTTTAGCAATACTGGAATTCGGATTTTTTCGGAGGGAAATGATGTAAAAGCGCCGATTCCGAGGGTGTAACTCGAAGATCGTGCGATCGCGATCGCCCGTTAAATGCGTCTAACAGGCAATTGTCAAGATGAATCTAACTTTGCACAGAGTCTATTGAGATCGAAGAACTGATAAAATGCCATGAAACACGGATTTTAGTTTTGGTGAATTAACCAGAAATCTAAAATCTAAAATCTAAAATCTAAAATCGCAATGGCTGATTTAACTAATCCTAATTCTAGTTCTCAACCTCCAACTTCTGCTGGGGATGCTTTGCCGCCCAAGTCGCCGACGGTATTGCGGTGCGTGACTGGTTCGCTGATGGCGGGCTGCTTTGCGGTACCTCTGTACGCGCTAACTATGTCGATCGCTCAAAGTTTTGCAAGTAAGCCAGTTCATTCGGACAATATTACTGCGATTAAAATTTCGGTAGCCGTGCGAACTTTGGTAGTAGGAATGGCTGCTTTGGGGACTGGTGTTTTTGCTATGGCGGCGGTGGGTTTGATGCTGCTGGCCGTGCAAATTTTGATTCAAAATTTGGTAAAAAAAACCACAGCTTGAAGTCTAGAGGTTAAAACAATCGGGCTACATAAACTCTCGTCCGCAAGGCAAAGAGTGAATAGTAAGATCGAAGCAAGGGAATTATTTACGATCGGACACTGCAATCTGAGTATTGAAGCGTTTCTTTTGCTGCTGCAACAACACGGCATTACGGCCGTTGCGGACGTGCGATCGCATCCTTTCAGCCGCTATTTACCTCATTTTAATAAATCCCAAATAAAAGCTTCTCTGTCAAGTGCCGGCATTCAATATGTTTTTTTAGGCAAAGAGTTGGGCGCGAGACCGGAGGATTTAAGCTGTTACGATTCTAGCGGTAAAGCGTTGTACGATCGCATAGCAGCAACTCCTTTATTTTCCGCAGGAATTCAGCGCTTGCTCAAAGGCGCAGCCAATTATAAAATCAGTTTAATGTGTGCGGAAAAAGACCCGATTACTTGTCATCGGACTATTTTAGTTTGCCACAAAGTCAGAGAATTTAATTTACAAATTAATCACATTCTGTCAGATGGCAATTTAGAATCGCACCCGCATTTAGAAGCAAGACTTTTGAGCAAGTTTAACAAACCCCCAAAAAAACATGAGCCAATTCAGTTGAGTTTGTTTGAATTAGAGCCTCAAGTTAAACAGGAAATAGTTGATTTAGAAACAGCTTATTATCGTCACGGATTGGCAATCGCTTATGTCACCAAAGAAAGCAATTAATTTATAAAATAGACCTCTTGCAAAAGTCCTTTTAATCAAATTTTGGAACGGGCAAGATGCCCGTTCCACAAGGAAAAATGTTTTTTGTGGGATGGGCATCTTGCCCGTCCTAGTTATTTTTGCAAGAGGTCTAATCTGTCGCTATTGGCGTATTTGTCTAAGCGAAAATATTTACATTTCTGCACGCCAAACCTAATTATGTAGGGTACGCAATGTGTACCTTATTGCTATAAGTAGCGCCTCAAACGTTTTTTTGCCTGAGTTTTGAGCAACTCTTGACATCGCATACATTTAGAAATTACGGTACAGCCCTCCATGCCCACCCTAGTTTTATAAAATTTGTTCGAGTTTTAACGTTGTTCGTGCTATAATGCTGCGGGACTGTAGCAGAAAGGGGTGCTTTTTATGAAAGCAGAATTTTATTTTGACTGTCACAAATATATTTGCAGTTTAGTTCAAGTTGATTTCGTCAAAGAATTAAAAATAAAAAATCATCAAGGTTTTGTCTTGGCTGTTAAGCAAGGAGAAAAAATTGGACTTTTGGGGAAAAGTCGCCATAATGCTAAACAAGTTGACGTATCTAAGCCGCATTTTTATAACGTGATTAAAGCGGCAATGAGCGCTTTGGAATTAGAAACTAAAAATGAGGTGATATTAGAGAGAAATCGAACTCTTGCTGATGCCGAAGCAATGATTCAGCAGCAAAACCGAGAAATTCGCGTTTTGAATGAACAGCTTAGAATTAAAGCGACTAAGGTTGAGGAATTGTCCAGGGAAAACCAGCAGTTATCTATGCAGCTAGTAGAGAAGGAAATAATAAAAACTGAAATTAGTCAAGAAATTGAGGATTTTTGTGCTTCCGAGGAAGATTTTACGGCGGCGGGAATTGAGCTGGGAATTGGAGAAGGTGAAATTAGTAAAGAAATCGTACAATTGCCGGTTCAACCTTCTCGGTTAGCAGTGCAGTTAACTGAAAATCTACCGGATTCTGAGGGAAGTGATGAAGAGGAAGAAACTACCGAAAGCGATGTTAAAAGTGTAGATATAGAAATTGCCGAAGAAGTAGAATTTCAAGGAGGCGAAAGTGAAATTAAGCGGCTGCCTAAAAGAGCTTCCAACAAAAGGATGAGAAAGAAATCTTAATGCTTTAGTTACAGAAGCGCTTTTCATCCATAAGAGCGACAGCTAAGCGGAAAAACCCCTCGCAGCCGACAATCACCCGCTTCTCCCCCAAATCTCCACGCACAACAGCATTCTCGAAATTATCTGACATTTCCCGCACACTTACAGGTACGATCGAACTATTGTCATCGGATTTGAGATTGGGGATTGTCCCCATCAGTCGCCTGCGCGTGGGAATGAATCCGGGGGCTGGTTTTTTCTTAATCCAAAATCCCACATCCTAAATCTCAAATCGGCACAGTCATTAGTCGTTTGCCAACAGTCACATAATTGTTGACAATATTGCACAATAGATAAAATTGTAAATATATAGCACCTGCGTTTTTTTACCGCTTATGAATAGCAGATTCCTCGATCGCCTCCACCACCCCTCGCGCCCCGTCATCGTCTTCGACGGCGCAATGGGAACCAACCTGCAAGTCCAAAACCTCACCGCAGAAGACTTCGGCGGCAAAGAATACGAAGGCTGCAACGAATATCTCGTCCACACCAAACCCGAAGCCGTCGCCAACGTCCACCGGGGATTCCTCGAAGCAGGGGCCGATGTCATCGAAACAGACACCTTTGGCGCTGCTTCCATCGTACTCGCCGAATACGATTTAGCAGACAAAGCATATTATCTCAACAAAACTGCCGCCGAACTCGCTAAGGGTATCGCCGCCGAATTTGACACGCCAGAAAAACCGAGATTTGTCGCAGGATCGATCGGGCCAGGCACCAAATTGCCAACATTAGGACACATCGATTTCGACACACTCACCGCCGCTTTTACCGAACAAGCAGAAGGACTGTATGACGGCGGCGTTGACTTATTTATTGTCGAAACTTGTCAAGATGTGCTGCAAATTAAATCAGCATTAAATGCCATTGAAGAAGTATTTAAGAAAAAAGGTGCGCGAATTCCGTTAATGGTATCAGTCACAATGGAAGCCACCGGCACAATGTTAGTCGGTTCCGATATCAGCGCCGCCCTCGCAATTTTGCAGCCGTATCCCATAGATATCTTAGGCCTCAACTGCGCCACCGGGCCCGATCGCATGGCAGAACACGTCAAATACCTTTCCGAACATTCGCCCTTCGTCGTTTCCTGCGTTCCCAACGCCGGTTTACCCGAAAACATCGGCGGCCACGCGCACTACAAACTCACGCCAATAGAATTAAAAATGGCCTTGATGCGCTTTGTCGAAGACTTAGGCGTGCAAGTCATCGGCGGCTGCTGCGGAACCCGCTACGATCACATCCGCGAACTATCAGAAATTGGCAAAACTCTTAAACCCAAAATCCGCGAAATTACTTGGGAACCTTCCGCCGCTTCAATTTACACCGCCCAACCCTACGAACAAGAGAATTCCTTCTTAATTGTCGGCGAAAGACTCAACGCCAGCGGTTCCAAAAAATGCCGCGATTTGCTAAACGCTGAAGACTGGGATGGTTTAGTAGCAATGGCCAGGGAACAAGTGCGAGAAGGCGCGCACATTCTCGATGTCAACGTTGATTATGTCGGCCGCGACGGCGTGCGAGACATGAAAGAATTAGTTTCCCGCGTTGTGACTAATGCAACTCTCCCTTTAATGCTGGATTCCACCGAATGGGAAAAGATGGAAGCCGGCTTAAAAGTTGCGGGCGGCAAATGTTTGCTGAATTCCACTAACTACGAAGACGGAGAACCGCGTTTTTATCAAGTTTTGGAGTTGGCGAAAAAATACGGCGCGGGCATAGTTATCGGGACGATTGACGAAGACGGGATGGCGAGAACTGCCGACCAAAAATTTGCGATCGCCCAACGCGCCTATAACGCCGCCGTCGCCTGCGGAATTCCAGCCGAGGAAATCTTTTTTGACACCCTAGCATTGCCCATTTCTACCGGGATTGAAGAAGACAGAAAAAACGGCAAAGCTACCATCGAATCCATCCGCCGCATCCGCCAAGAATTGCCAGGTTGTCACGTAATTTTAGGAGTTTCTAACATTTCCTTTGGCTTGAATCCGGCGGCGCGGCAAGTTTTGAATTCCATGTTTTTGCACGAAGCGATGCAGGCGGGTATGGACTCGGCAATTGTCAGCCCGAATAAGATTTTGCCGATCGCCAAAATCGACCCCAAACACCAAGAAATCTGCCGTAAACTGATTTACGACGAACGGGAGTTTGACGGCGATATTTGCATTTACGACCCCTTGGGCGACCTGACAACGGTGTTTGCGGGCAAAACTACCAAGCGCGATCGGACAGAAGACGCAAGCCTTCCGGTAGAAGAACGCCTCAAGCAGCACATCATCGACGGCGAACGCATTGGGCTCGATATCCAACTCGCCAAAGCATTAGAAACCTATCCGCCCCTCCACATTATCAATACTTTCCTATTAGACGGCATGAAAGTAGTCGGAGAATTGTTCGGTTCGGGACAAATGCAGCTACCATTTGTATTGCAGTCAGCAGAAACCATGAAAGCGGCAGTTGCTTATTTAGAACCCTACATGGAAAAGTCCGAATCCGGGGACAACGCCAAAGGAACATTCCTGATTGCTACTGTCAAAGGCGACGTTCACGACATCGGTAAAAATTTGGTTGATATTATCCTATCAAACAACGGCTACCGAGTGATTAACTTGGGAATTAAACAGCCAGTTGACAATATCATCGAAGCCTACGAAAAACACAAAGCCGACTGTATAGCGATGAGTGGCTTGCTGGTAAAATCCACTGCCTTTATGAAAGAAAATCTGGAAGTGTTCAACCAGAAAGGAATCACCGTCCCTGTAATTTTGGGCGGCGCGGCTTTGACTCCCAAGTTTGTGCATGAAGACTGTCAAAATACTTACAAAGGTAAAGTTGTTTACGGCAAAGATGCGTTTTCTGACTTGCACTTTATGGACAAACTCATGCCAGCCAAATCTGCTGGTAATTGGGAAGATTTGCAAGGATTCTTGGATGAAGTCGGGAATGAGAATGGGGCGGTTAAAGCAGCTAAAACTTCGGCGGAGACTGCGGTTGAGGATGCCAAAAAAGCCGATATCCCGGTGATTGTTGATACCAAGCGATCGGAAGCAGTTGACGCAAATATCGATCGCCCGAATCCTCCTTTCTGGGGTACAAAGCTATTGTCGCCCGAAGAAATTCCCTTTGAAGAGCTTTTCTGGCACTTGGATTTGCAAGCATTAGTTGCGGGACAGTGGCAGTTTCGCAAGCCAAAAGACCAATCGCGGGAAGAATACGATGCTTTCTTAGCTGAGAAAGTTTATCCCATCTTGGAAGAGTGGAAACACAAGATTATTGCCGAAAAGTTACTGCATCCGCAAGCAATTTACGGGTATTTTCCCTGTCAAGCTGAAGGCAATTCTTTGTATTTGTACCACCCAGAAATTATGAAGGGCGGGCAAACAATAATCAGTGGCGGGCAAACAATAATCAGTGGCGGGCAAGATGCCCGCCCCACAAAAGAAAGTGGCACAGGCATCTTGCCTGTGGCTGCAAAAGAGAGTGGCACAGGCATCTTGCCTGTGGCTGCAAAAGAGAGTGGCACAGGCATCTTGCCTGTGGCTGCAACATTCACATTTCCCCGGCAAAAATCGGCGCGACGGCTGTGCATTGCCGACTTCTTCGCCCCCAAAGAATCGGGTAAAATCGATGTATTTCCGATGCAAGTAGCGACAGTGGGAGAAATTGCTACAGAGTACGCGCAAAAGCTATTTGCTAACAATCAATATACCGACTATCTCTACTTTCACGGATTAGCGGTACAGACAGCGGAAGCAATAGCAGAATGGACTCACGCGCGAATTCGCCGGGAATTGGGATTTGGTAGCGAGGAACCGGACAACATTCGCGATATGCTAGCGCAGAGATATCGCGGTTCGCGGTACAGTTTCGGCTACCCTGCTTGTCCGAATATGGCGGATCAGTACAAGCAACTGGAATTGTTAAAGTGCGATCGTATTAACCTCTATATGGATGAAAGCGAACAACTTTATCCCGAACAATCCACAACTGCAATTATCACCTATCACCCAGCGGCCAAATACTTTACTGCCTAATTTGTAGGGTGCGCATTGCGCACCCTACATTGAGAGCTAGAAACCTAGTTTATTATGCTCGAATTAAACCAACAAAAAAGCACCTTAAAAATAGTGCTTTCACGAACATAAACTTTCCATGTCCGATCGAACTTTTACGAGTGATGGCGAGGGGTGCGCGCGCCCGCAGATGCTCCGATCATCGAAGCAACCAAACCCAATAGGGAGCCGAACAAAAATGACCAGCCAGCTTTGGCGGCATTTTCAGCAATATTGCGAGTATCTTGAGCAGATATGTTAGGCGCTTGGTTCGGCAGATTGACCGCGCCTTGCTGGGCTTGATTAATCACTTCTCCCGCATTTGCAGCTACTACGCCAAAAGTACCGGCTACGCCGTTTGCTAACAGCCAAGAGCCAATTGTTAAGGTAGTTGCCCATAAAATTGCACCGTTCAAAAGTGCCGTGCTCCGGTTCATTGGCCCGCAAGCGCGAGCAGTTACCCAACCGCCAACGCCCAAGCTAATTAGCAAACTGATGATTGACCAAATTCCTACCCCAGTACCCACGCTGCCAGCAATAGTGCGCGGTGCTCCTGAATTAGCAATGTTGCTCAACCCGATCGCAGCGCCCAATGCACTTAAAACTAATTGCGTGGCGATCGCAATTACCAAACCTGAAAAAATCGGCCCCCAGCGTACTCGATCGTGGTATTCCATGACTGAATTCACCACCACGGGTTCGGTAACAACGTTATCTACAGGTCTATTTACGTATGACATAGCTTTTCTTTCCTTTGAGACTTGCTTTAATTTTTAAGAATCTTTCACCTAAGCATCGATCGTGGCTGAGATTGATAGAAACTATATCTGCCTGGGGAAATAACCACTCTCTATGTCTGAAGAAAGAAACGAAAAAGTCATCAGCCCTCAGCAAGCAGCGATTAGCTAATGACTGATGACTGATGACTGATAACCCAATACGGTTCACTTAACACTATTTATGCCCCGGAGATCCCCCTAAATCCCCCTTAAGAAGGGGGACTTTGAGAGCTTTCTTGTTCCCCCCTTTTTAAGGGGGGTTAGGGGGGATCTCTCTTAAGTGAACCGTATTGGCTGATAACCAATAACTATTTTATCCAGTTATAAAAGTTCCCGGATGTATACAGGAAATGCGGACGTATACAGAAAATACAGCTTAACGCAATCTTACAGCCGTCCCAACGGCAGTAATCAGCAGCAAAGCCCCAGAAGTGTCTACATTAATCGTGCCTGTGTCAACTTCCACCCCGATTACGGCATTAGCACCCAGGCGCTGGGCCCGTTTTTCCAGTTCTGCGAGGGCATCTCGCTGTCCTTTGAGAAACACTTCCTCGTAACTGCCGGTGCGCCCGCCGATGATGTCGCGAATGCCCGCGAAGAAATCTCGCAGGGCGTTGGTGCCGTAGACCACCTCAGCAGTTACAATTCCCAAGTAAGATTGAATTTCTGCTCCTTGGATGATATCAGTTGTTGTTACAATCATCAGTTGCCCTCAAATGCGAAAATTTTGAGTTGGTCGAGTTCTGTAGGTTTACTACATCTCGCCGTTCAAAAATTCCAGGCAAGCCCTAAGCTCTCAGTTTGGCAAGCTGACAGCAGTTCGCTCTTTTATTCCACACACTCTTTGAAACAAATGGCCGTCCACAAACAAAGTCTCTTGGTATTCAGTACGCTGTTAGTAGCAGGATTCGCTGTCGCAGCGCCGCTTCGGGCGCTCTCAGCAGAAATCTCAGTTCAAGCTAAGCCTAAAAGTGATTCAAATTTAGATGCTCTGCTGCGACAAGGACGCGAGTTGGTAGATTTAGGAGACTACAGTAAGGCGATCGCCATTTATCAGGAAGCGGCGCGTTTAGATACAGAAAACCCGCGCATTTTTTCCGGTATTGGCTATTTAGAAGCGCGTCAGGGCAACTATCAAGCCTCAGTGCAATTTTACCAACAAGCGATCGGTCTCGAGCCCAATAATGCTGACTTCCAATACGCCTTGGGATATGCTATGGCGAATTTGAAAAACTATCCCGCAGCAGCCACAGCTTACCGCCGCGCCGCTGTGCTCGATCGCAAAAATGTCAATGCCCGGATCGGTCTCGGAGTGGTACTCTTTCAGCAAAAAGATTACAGCAATGCTTTTAAAGCATACCAAGAGGCGATCGCCCTCGATCCGAAAAATTGGCAAGCTTATTCTTCAATGGGCTTAATATTGATCCAGCAGGGAAATTTTGCCAGTGCTGTCACCGTGCTCCAACAAGCAGCCGAACTCGCTCCCAAACAAGCCGGTGTCCAGTTAAAATTAGGTACTGCTTTGCTGCGGGGCGGCAACACTTCCGAAGGTCTAGCAGCTTTTGAAGAAGCGGCAAAGCTAGAGCCTCGGAATCCAGAAGTGCAGTTACAAATTGGCGAACTTCTCAAAGCTCAAAACGACTTCGACGGAGCAATTGTAGCTTATCAGCGGGCTATTGCGGTGCGACCTAATTTAGTGGAAGCACACTCCGCGATCGGGGAAATTCAACTAGAAAGACAAGATTTTTTAGGAGCTATTACCACTTTTCGGCGAGTGATCGGGCTCGATCCAGACCGGGCGGAAGCTTATTACAATATGGGTAAGGCACTCAAAGCGCGCGATCGCAAATCCGAAGCAATTGAAGCTTTTCAACGAGCCCTGGACACTTACCGCCAGCAAGGAAACAATGATGGTGCCCAAAAAGCTGAGGCGGCGCTCCAGGAACTAAAGCAATGAGTAATTGGTAATGGGTAATTGGCAATGGGTAATTGATAATTACATCGTTCCCATAAAATAGATCCCGGAGGGCGGGTTTATGTGTTTCTTCAATTACCTCAAAAATGGCTGGTAAAACCCGCCCCTACATCTCTTACAAACTGTCAAATGCCAATTCACAACTGACAACTGACTTATGAATTCAAGTGATTCTAGACCGCCGCTTTACGAAATGAATCCGCTAGGTCGATTTGACGATCGCGCCGCCGATTATGTCAAGTACCGACCGAGTTATCCAGCCGCTGCGATTGATGCGATTTTAGAAGGACTTGGGGAAGCTTCACAGTTAACAGCAGCAGATATCGGTGCTGGAACGGGCATTTCTTCGCGTTTGTTAGCAGAAAGAGGCCTTCGAGTATTAGCAATCGAACCCAATGCCGAGATGAGACAAGCGGCTGAAGTTCACCCTTTGATAGAGTTTAGAGAAGCAACTTCCGAAGCAACTAATTTGTCTGAATCATCAATCGATTTAGTAACTTGCTTCCAGTCTTTCCACTGGTTCAATCCTGTTTTAACTTTACCAGAATTTCGGCGAATTCTCAAGCCGTCGGGAAGGTTGGCTGTAGTTTGGAATTTGCGCGATCGCACGGATGAATTGACACTATGCTACACCCAAATAGTCAAGACAGCTTCCAACAACCATCCTGCTGAAAGACGAGAGAGAGCGATAGAACCTCTGCTAACAAGTTCGGATTTTATTAATATCCAAAGCAGGGATTTTGTGAACAAACAAGATTTAGATTTACAAGGACTTATTGGACGGGCTCAGAGTTCATCGTACATTCCGAACTCGGGGCCGCAATTGCAGCAACTTATCTCGGATTTGACCGAACTTTATGAAGCTCACTGCGGCGATCGGGGCTTTGTTTCATTGGTTTACAAAAGTAGGGTTTATCTTGCAGCTAGTTATGATTTTTAATATTTTTTACCGCAGATGAAGGCGGATTGACGCGGATTTATGTGATATAATCTCGGGGCGAGTTGACATGGGCGATCGCTCTGTAAATTCAAGAGGAAATAAGCGCGATCGCACAGTAGCATTTGGTAAAAACTCCATCTTTTGTAAGATGCTAAAACAGCTTTCTGAAGGTGAATCTATTTCTATTGATAGAGACTGCCAACTTGTTAACATTTGTAAAATAAGCAAAATATCCTATCCCCAGAGCTTCATCTATGCAAACGTATGACGTGATTATTATAGGAGCAGGTCACAACGGACTGGTCTGCGCCTCTTATCTCCTGAAAGCGGGATATACCGTCCTGTTGTTAGAAAAACGTTCGGTTCCCGGCGGTGCGGCCACTACCGAAGCTGCGATCCCCGAATTGCCGGATTTTAAATTCAACCTTTGCGCGATCGACCACGAATTTATCCATTTAGGGCCAGTTGTAGAAGAATTAGAACTCGAAAAATACGGTTTAGAATATCTTTTCTGCGATCCCGTCGCCTTTTGTCCCCATCCAGACGGCAAATATTTCTTAGCGCACAAATCTGTTGAAAAAACTTGTGCAGAAATCGCTCGCTATAACGAGCGCGACGCTAAAAAATATGCCGAATATACAGACTTTTGGCAGCGGGCTTTAGGTGCAATGGTTCCGATGTTTAATGCGCCACCAAAATCCCTCATAGATATTGCAGGCAACTACGATATTGCCAAACTCAAAGATTTATTTTCAGTCATCGGTTCCCCCGACAAAACGCTAGACTTTATTCGCACGATGCTCACCAGCGCTGAAGACCTTCTCAACGAGTGGTTTGACGAGGAATTTATCAAAGCACCCCTAGCAAGATTAGCCGCAGAACTCGGCGCGCCTCCTTCGCAAAAAACCCTTGCTGTAGGCGCAATTATGTTGGCAATGAGGCACAATCCCGGCATGGCAAGACCGCGCGGAGGGACGGGTGCATTAGTGCAAGCGCTGCTCAATTTAGTGAAAACCTATTCTGGTGTGGTACTTACCGACCAGCACGTCGAAAAAATATTAATTGATGACGGTCGCGCTGTGGGAGTTCGAGTTGCCGGCGGCACGGAATATCGCGCTACAAAAGGTATCATTTCTAATATTGATGCGAAGCGCTTGTTTCTGCATTTAATGGATGACAGCGATGTCGATGCTGCTGACCCGAATTTGCGGGAAAGATTGGAGCGCAAAATTGTTAACAACAACGAGACTATTCTTAAAATAGACTTAGCTCTCAATGAAATGCCCAAGTTCGATCGCTGGAATCATCGGGACGAATATTTAATGGGTTCTGTTTTAATTGCCGACTCGGTGAAACACGTTGAAATTGCTCACAGCGAACCTGCGATCGGCAAAATTCCCGACTCTGACCCATCAATGTATGTGGTGTTTCCGACGGTAAGAGACCCGTCAATGGCTCCCCCAGGACACCATACGGCTTGGATTGAATTTTTTGCTCCTTACCAGATCGAAAATGCTGAAGGAACAGGCCAGCACGGTACGGGTTGGACGGATGAGCTGAAAAACAAGGTTGCCGATCGCTGCATCGATAAATTAGCAGAATATGCGCCCAATATCAAGAATTCAATTATCGGTCGCCGCGTCGAAAGCCCGGCAGAATTAGGAGAGCGTTTGGGGGCGCTGAAGGGGAATTATTACCACGTTGACATGACCCTGGATCAGATGATATTTTTCCGTCCTTTGCCGGAGTTGGCGAATTACAAAACGCCGATCGACGGTTTGTTTCTGACGGGGGCGGGAACCCATCCGGGCGGCTCGATTTCGGGGATGCCCGGACGCAATACGGCTCGCGTTTTCCTGCACTCGCAGCAGCCTTTCGCGCAGACTTTGGCAGATGCGGCTAATACTCTGAAAGCGAAGGGTAAGTCGGTATTTCGGAGTAATGAGAAGTAAGATTTTTAGCAACCGCAGATGAACGCAGATAAACGCAGATGAATGGGAGCGTTATCTGTGTTTATTTGTATTGATTTATCAGTGTGCGAGTGCGATAATTTTTTCTGGTTGACTCCCTGTGAAGGGAAAACGACGCGCGATCGCCCTCAATACCCTTTCTAAATCGGGAGCATCTTTCGCCAATGTTGGCTGCTCCTCCCGTTCGGTCAAATCTGTTAAAATATTCAGGACGATCGTTGCTAAATGTTCATCAGCATTATCCAACAAACTCAATAGCTTTTCAATATCTTCTTTCGCGCCCAACCAGTACCTCGCTCCCAGTAATTCAGCTTTTACTGATAAAGGAAGCTCTAATTTTAGATACTCTTCCAGTTTTGGCAATAGCTGCGGCGTACCTAAAAGCCCGATCGAATTAGCAGCATACCCTCTAACTGCTGTATCTTCATCAACATCAAGCAGTGAAAGCTCCAGAGTTTCTATAGCTGATGCTTCTTCTAAATACCCAAGAGTTTCTGCTGCTGATGCGCGAACCAGTGCCGAAGGGTCATTTCTGAGTATATATTCTATTGGTGCAACCGCAGGAGTATAATCAAGTTCTCCCAGTGCCTCCACTGCTTCAGACCTAACCAGTTCTTCTGGATCGTTTAGCAAAGGCATTAATGCAAGGCCAACTGTCTCTACTTCCTCTGAACCGAGATAACCTAATGCCTCGGCTGCATGGGCTCTAATGGATTCATCGGCGGATTTTAGCAATCTTAATATCTTCGGTACAGCCTCATAAACTTCTGCATCTACAAGCTGTATCAATGCTTCTGTTTGCAGGGTATAATCATCTGAATCGCAATAATCTAGCAGTGTTTCAGTTGTCAGCTTATCCATAATTTTTGCACCTACCTAAATTTTAGTGCTTCCAGCCTAGGTTATTTTCACACTCATCAGTTAGATTGAATGGCATTACGCAAGTATCAAAATGACTAAGTGTGAGTAATTCGACCTCCCCCAGAACTCTCTGAATTTCGTGGTACTACACTAATTGCAGACTAATTTTGGGAGATGTTTCTTTGAGCAGCTTACCTTTTCATTTTCTTCTTTTTGCCGCTGGAGCGGCTCTGTCTGTCACCAAAGGCTTTCTGGGTTCTTTTAATTTTTTCCATTTTTTCTTTATCTTTATCGCGTTTAGCTTGCTGTTTCAATATTTCGAGTGCTTCAGACTTATCTGATGCTTTTTTTTCTGCGATTAGTTGGTTAACTTCTTCTACAATACCAGTATCAGCTACATTACCTTCTGCTGTCATAGTGTTTTATATTTGGTTTATTATATAGCGTTTTCTTTTTGGTTTATTATAAGGGAGTATTAAAAATATTAGGCACTTTCATATTCTCATAGTCTAACTCAGACATCCCAACCTTGTCAATACTTGGGTGGGGGTTTATTCAACTTGTCTGCAATTAGTTTGATTTATTGATTTTCCCCGCCCCTCTGGGGTTAGGGACATTGGTGCAAGATATGAGTTATCACAAATTCATCCTTTGTGCAGATGCAAGTTATGCGCGAAAATATAGAAACTCAGATTAGCGTTACCCTTTTTTGAGCGATGGCAAACCGAGTTTTGATTGTCGGGGGCCGAGGACGAATTGGCAGCAGCGTTGCCCAAGACCTTGTTACCCATACCGATGCAGAAATTACCGTTACCGGACGCAACTCTGAAGCCTCTATTGGGCCGGGATTGCCGCCGGATCGGGTGCAGTACCAAACTTTTGATTTAGCGGACAGTGCAGCCCTGCAAAAAGCTGTTTCAGAGTCTAATCTTGTCGTTCACTGTGCGGGGCCTTTTCACTACCGAGACGCCGGCGTGCTGAAAACTTGCATCGAAGCAGGTGTTAATTATACTGATGTCAGCGACAGTCGCAGTTTTACTCGCAGAGCTTTAGAATTGCGCGAAGCCGCTAAAAAGGCTGGGATTACTGCTATTATTAATACGGGCATTTTTCCCGGTGTGTCTAACAGCATGGTGCGCCGAGATGTGGAACAATTAGATGAAGCAGAACACATCCATTTGAGTTATGTCGTCGGAGGTTCTGGCGGTGCTGGTGTTACAGTAATGAGAACCACTTTTTTAGGATTGCAAACCCCTTTTGACGTTTGGGCCGATCGCAAGTGGCAGCAAGTAAAACCCTACAGCAATCGCGAAACAATTGAATTTCCCGCACCCTACGGCAAAACAGGGGTTTACTGGTTCGATATGCCGGAAGCCATCACTTTGGCCGAAACTTTCCCCGTCAAATCAGTTGTAACTAAATTCGGCACGTCTCCCGACCTTTACAATCACCTTACCTGGTTTGTTGCTAAGTATTGGCCCGCTAGCTGGCTCAAAAATAACTCCGTGATTGAATTTCTCTCCTACGTCAGTTACGGGATGACCAGTGTTAGTAATAGTTTTAGTGGGGTTGGTGTGGCAGTGCGATCGCAAGTGACCGGTCTCAAAAACGGTCAACCCGCTAAAGTTTGCTCGACAGCGGTACACCCAAATGCTGCCGCCGCTACCGGCATCGGTACTGGTAGCATCGCTCAATTAATGTTAGGAGGAGAACTGGAAAAACCTGGCGTTTGGTCGGTAGAGCAAGCTCTTTCTACCGAACTATTTGAACAAGCGATGCAGAGTCGCCACCTCAAGATCGATCGAGAATCTTTGTAACTTTTGGATTGAAAGGCGTTGGCATATTTGTCGAGTTGCGAATAACTGAAATGGCGTAGCAACCTCAATCAGGCTTTCAGAATTACAGGCTTTGGGATCTGCGATCCCAGAAAGTTTATTTGTTGTGGAACGGCACTCCTAGCCTGTTACTGAGCATGGTAGCTGATGTAAGGAATCTTCTATTTAGGAGCGGAGCGAACTAATCTATCTTTTGGTAGAAGTAAACTTAACGAGCAGGCGTTTAATATATTTCACAACACGGTAAATATCCCTTTTCGCTGTCTCAGGGCGCAGCACTTGCAACCAAAGTTGCCCCGATCGCTAAATTTTGAAATGTGCGATCGCAGTGAAGGGGTGACAAACACCATAATTTTTGCGGAAAAATACGAGGAGAAGTTGATATGAAGCGGGTTTTAAAAGCTCTCGGACAAACATTGAGCCAAAGCATTTTGCTGTTCTGTACGCTGGCTTTCATTGGTCTGCTAGGTCTAGCGGTAGTACCCAGTCAGGCTGCTTACGCAGGTCAAGACAAGAGTCACGCGCCACAAGAAGCTAAAATTACTGACCCCGCAGAAAGTTTCGAGGATCTCAATCCCCAAGCAGCTTACGAAGATATAGTCAAAACCGCTCAAAATCCTGCAAAGGTCGAGAAAGTTTACGACGAAAGCTTAAAGGAGTACAAGGGAGAACACCCGCAAGAAAGCTTAGTTCAAAAAGCTGAAGGTTTGATCGAAAAGGTCACGGGCAACGAATAAATCAACAGATTTATATCTAACCCAAGTGGCTGGTAAATACTGACCTTCGGTGAGTATACAATTATGTAGGGTGCGCATAGCGCACCTTACTGCGTTAGAGGATCGTGTCAAACCACTTTTTGCATTCAAAAGGGTTTTGTCGTTCTCCTTTTTTTGAAGCTAGCAGATTCATCCTTAAGGAAGATGAATAAATAGGAATTTAAACGGTAAAGTTAATAAAAGTTACAGTTAGATAAAAGGTAAAAAATATCATGAGCGATGACAAAAAAACGGTAAAGGAACCTGATGCTAACCTCGACCCGCTTTCGGGGGAAACGGGGGCTCATCCAGTGGCAACGGGTATCGGTGCGGCGAGTGCGGGTGCTGCGGGTGCTGCGATCGGCGGTGCGATCGGCGGGCCTGTGGGAGCTGTTGTGGGCGCTGTTGTGGGCGCGTTTAGCGGCGGTTTGGCGGGCAAAGGTGTGGGCGAGGCGATCGACCCTACGGTAGAAGATGCTTACTGGCAAAGCAACTACAGCTCCCGTCCTTACGCGGACACGAGCGCGACTTACGACGACTATCAGCCTGCATACCGCACGGGCTATGAGGGATACAGCCGCTATGGCGGTACTGGTAAGAGCTTCAACGAGATCGAAAACGATTTGCAGCGCGACTACGAAACAAATCGCGGTAAGTCGAACGTGACTTGGGAAAAAGCTAAGCACGCCACGCGCGACGCTTGGGATCGGGTGGAACGCGCTGTTCCTGGCGACATTGACAAAGACGGCCGCTAACACCGTCAGCAAGTATTTCTCAGTCTTGGACGCACATAAACTCGATCGTTCCGGCTTTTTTACCGGGACTGCGGAATGCAGCGAAGTGTTTCGGTAAAAAAAACCAGTTTATGCATCTTGGACTGTTGTTGGTATCTAGGACTATTTTCAACGCGAGTTGAGCAAAGTTATGGGGAATTTTCAGCCCCTCTCTACATCAGGGAGGGGTATTTTTAGGCTCCGTTGAAATCGCGTTTTTCGGCAATATTTTGCCAGGGCTGGTTTTCCGGCGATCGCCAAAAAAATTTATTAACCAGAGAGTTTGAGATTAACACTCTTTTTTGACTGTTAGCCTTAAAATTAAACTTAATTCAGGACTCAGGCATCGATCGCATATTTTTGTGATTGTTCGCGATGCGCTTTCTTCAATCGCAGCCGGATCGTAAAGCGCCGGTGGCCTCAAGTCCGATAATTGTTAATCTAAATCCTCTCATTCAAAATCGGTATTACTTGTGGATGCAATGTTGGAAATAGCTTGGACACTCAAGCAAAATTTAATTGACTTTGTGCTGGATGCTGAGGGAGAGTTGGCTGTAGCTTTGGAAGCTTTTGCAGCAGCTCGATCGACCGGCGATCGCTATGACATTGCTCAGCAAAATCAAGTGATTGACAGTTTTACCGTCGAAGGTAAAGTAGGAGAGAAAACGCCGATCGATCTATTTATCGAGAGTCAGCCAGATTTAACCGAGATCGAGATCGGTTTGCTAGAAAGTTGGCAGAACAAAAGCTTCACCGGCTTATTTGAAATCACTCAAATTTCCCCCGACGGCTTCGATGCGATGAACTGGCTGACAGCTAAGCACTACGCTGTCAAGCCTAACAGCGCGAATTTTCAGCAAGAAATGTCTCGCTTTAAGTTAGGAGAAATCTTGCGGGCTCGGATTGCTCCTCTCACCGATGACTGGTGGATACTCTCGGGCCCTCCGATACCGATGGGGAAATTGGGCAAGCCGAAGTTGGCGGTGGCGATCGGCAATTTCAAGCAAAATCACAAAAAGAACCTGTACAGCGATGCCCCGGAATTGTTAGAGCAAGCTTGGCAGTCGGTAGAACAGTACCACGAAGATTTTACCGAATTTTTTGGCAGCGATGAAGTGACGCTATCGGGATATCACCTCAATAAACAGTTGGCTGAATTTCAGGAAGTAATCACTAAAAAACGCCTCGCTGATATCGGCATCGATCAAACTAAATCTCTCGCGGAAATAGTTGAAGATGCGGGAGTCGATGCAGAAGAAATTAAAGCAGCAGCTATAGCAGCAGCCGGTGCAGATCCCTCTTCAGTTGAGGTAGCGATCGACAGCAATCCTAACTCAAAAATGGTAATGCCTAAAGCTGAGTTGCCCGATCGCTTCAAGAAAGCCGAACAGGTGACAGCACTTTCTCATCCCCGCTGGGGGCAAACCTTTTTGTCTACCTACAGCCAGTTTACCGCAATGCTAGCAGCCCCAGACTTTTCCAGCATTCCCGGTTACGAGAAGCTGGTTCGCAGCTATCTAGAAGATCCGGCAATTAATGTGTGGATCTGGCGGCGGTTAGCTAAATTTGAGCCGGCAAAGTTAGAACAAATTTTGCAAACAGTATTGGAACGGCCTGATTTTCAGATCGATCGCGATTTAGATGCCCTGCTGCAAGAGTTTAAAAAACCCTTAGAACCCGAACTCCCCGAAATTGCAAGCGTTCCCCTGCACCTGCACAACTTATTTCAGGAAGCTTTAGGCGAAGTGAACAAGTCAAAATCCAAGCCACAGGAGAAAAAGAAAAGCTCTAAGGGCTTTAAATCCTGATTTTAGGAACAGGCCGAAAAGCCTGTTCCTAATTTGCCTACTGGCATCAAAATCTCTGCACTTCACCGTAAAATTACTTACTCTATCCCATCTAAAATTTCAACTCTAAAATCGATTGACCGAAGTTGAAAAACCCGGAATATTAGTGCGGGCGTCCCGCTCGCGATCCGCGCCGCGAGCGAAGGCGCTGGCACTGCAAGTCGAAAAATTATGATTCCGATGAAGCGCGGAAACGATATCAGTCCAGTTTAATTCACACCTTAAAAATCACAACTATTTTCAGTAATATAACTGAACTCAATATTTTTTTTGCTCGCTCAAACTTGGTGGAATTATCCATCTGTGTCAGCGCCGAGGGATTGGCATCGAAATTATACCAATTTTAAAAAAGAATGCAACAGTATTCTTGTTCCCCCCGCAATGCAGCGGGGGGCTAGGAGTGTCGAAGAGTGTTGCACAATTTTAGAGAAATGGTATTAAAACTCTACCGCTCAAGTTCAAGATTTATTTCTTTTGACACTTGACTCAAAATAAGGTGTTATGATTTGAGATATAAAAAAATTGTCTTCATAAGTTTGAGCGCCGACTACAATGATGCAAAATGTATTAAAACACGTGCGGGAATTGCAGGGACATATCGAGCAACTACCTGTAGATAAACAGGCGATTTTAACAAGCAGTGTCGAGCAGTTGTCTGTATCTTTACAAGAATTGGCTGCGGAGTTTCAGTCGCTTTTGTTGTCTAAACAAGCCCAAGCCAAGTTAGAAAGAATTAACAGCAATTTAGACATTAAAGTTTCCCAGCAAGCTGCTAGCATCAGACATTTAGAGCAGCAGTTAGAGCAAAGCCATATCCTGTACAGAAAGGTGACTCAGGCACTGACCAAAGGGGAATCCCGACTGCAAAGTCTCCTGCAAAATTCTTCCGATTTGATGACAATTATCGAAGCAAACGGACGCATCCGAGACCAAAATTCGATCGCAGCAGAGCGGATGTTAGGCTACAATCTCGAACAAAGAATTGGCGAATTCCAAGACGATTTTATCCACCCAGACGATCTACCTGTTTGGCAAGCATATTTTGCAAAATTACTCAAACAGCCAGGGATTGCACCGCCTGTAGAATATCGGAAACGCCACGCTAACGGTTCTTGGGTGTATTTAGAAGTCATTGGTAACAATTTACTACACGATTCCAGCATCAACGGCATAGTCATCAATTCCCGCGATATCACAGAGCGCAAGTTCTCAGCAGCAGCTTTGGAAAAATCGCAAAAGCAAATCGTTAATATCTTAGAAAAAATCACAGACGGCTTTTATGTACTCAACCGCCAGTGGCAGTTTACCTACCTCAACGCGAAAGCAGAGCAGTCCTGGCAAAGAGGGCGTCAAGAACTTATAGGTAAAAATATTTGGGATGAGTTTCCTGATACAGCCGACACGATTTTTTCCAAGCAGTTTTACAGAGCGGTATCTGAGAACGTTAATGTTAAATTTGAAGGATATTACCCGCAGCTAAATATTTGGTTTGAAGTCGAGGCTTATCCCTCGGAAGAAGGTTTGTCGGTGTTTTTTCAAAATATAACCGATCGCAAAAATACAGAAGACGCACTGCGAGCATCAGAATCGCGCTACCGTATTCTCTCGCAAATGACTTCAGATTTTGCCTATTCTTTTAAAGTATTGCCTGACAATACCTGGGCCTGCGAATGGATGACTGAAGCTTTTACTAAAATTACGGGTTATACTCCCCAAGAAATCGCAACTTCCGGCGGTTTACAATTCGACTGCATTCATCCCGACGACCTAGAAATGCTGGTAGAACAAATGCAGCTTCGTTCATCTAGCCGCAAGGAAGTAAGCGAATATCGAATTGTCACCAAATCCGGTGAAATCCGGTGGCTGTGGGATTGTCGGCAAGTTGTGTGGGATGAAGTCGAGAACCGCGCTGTCGGCCTTTATGGTGCTTGTCAGGACATCACACAACACAAGTTGGTACAGGCTAAATTGTGCGAAACCAATCAAGTTTTACAAGGCTTAATTAAAGCTTTGCCGCTGGCAGTTGTCGGGGTTGATAGTAATGCTTTGGTGACGGTGTGGAATTCTGCGGCGGAGCGAGTTTTTGGCTGGAAGGAGTCTGAGGTTGTGGGGGAGCTTTTGCCGATCGTCCCTAGCGATGAAAACGTAGATTTTTATGCTATGTTTCAGTCAGAATTGGCAGGGGAAACGCAAGTTGCTAGGGAATCTCGGCGGCGGCGGAAAGACGGTTCATCAATTGATGTCTGTATTTGGACTGCACCGATGCGAGATGCTGAGGGCTTGACTTCTGGCAGTATCAAGATAGTTTCTGAGATTTCAGAAGTAAACGGAATGGAGGAAAATACGGGCTGGTTGCAATCCCGCAGAGATCGACTAGAACCATTTTGGGCGCGTTATGTCAAGCTTCCTGCGGGAATGAAAAATTTACAAACAACCTGAAACCAAACTCTTGTGGGGTGGGCACTCTTAGCCCGCCCCAAAAATACAATTTAGATGCGGGACACCTTAGCTTCACGTTTTTAATCTTCGACTCGCCGAACAGCCATGCGTTGCAGCGGCAGACTGAGTATGCTGGAAACTGTCAACAAGTAAGATAGAACCGTGGTCAGCTTCAGACTTGCCAACAACCAGTTGTCCTCCGGCAGAGGTATCTTTAGGCCCAAGACAGACATGGAGTAGACTATTGAGTAAACAAAACTCATCTTAATGAGGATTTCTTCGCTTAAAGTGCGATCGTCCCTTGGCTGCGATTTGCGATCGCCCAGCAGGATTAGACCCGCAATAGAAGCCACACAAGAAACCATCACGAGATAGTCATGCCAGTTAAGCTCAACCATTTTAAACTTCCTTTTTATCTTAATTTTTAGAATCTGACATCAGTCTAAAGGATAAGTTTTCCCAGTCAAAGCAATAGTTACAAATTGACACAGCGGTAGTTACAAATCTCAATGAAAAATAATCGCGATCGGCAGCCACAGCGTTTAGTCAGCAGAAAAGGATCTTTCACCCTGAATGTTGTCAGACTAGGCCTACCTCGCCTGCATTTTGCCGACCTTTACCACTGGCTGCTAACTCTTTCTTGGCCGCGATTTTTCATTTTAATCTGGCTGTCGTATACACTCACTAACTCTTTCTTTGCTCTAGCTTATTTAGCCGGAGGAGATTGCATCGCCAATGCTCGGCCCGGTTCTTTCAAAGATGCCTTTTATTTCAGCGTGCAAACAATGGCAACGATCGGCTACGGTGCCATGTATCCGCGCACGGATTATGCTAATACTATCGTCTGCATCCAAGCGCTTTTTGGTTTGTGGGGAGTGGCAATGATTACAGGGCTTGCCTTTGCGAGATTTTCCAAACCGACTGCTAGAGTTATATTCAGCCGAGTAGCCGTTATCGCTTCTTTCAACGGCGTTCCAACTCTCATGTACCGCACAGCAAATCAGCGCTCAAACCAAATTTTAGAAGCGCAGCAGCGAGTTACTTTAATTCGCGATGAGGTAACATCTGATGGCGATTATATGCGGCGTTTTTACGATTTGCAATTGGTGCGGAGTCAATCTCCGATTTTTGCATTAACTTGGACGGTTATGCACGTAATAGATGAGAACAGTCCTCTCTACAAACTTACTGCAAAAGACTTGGTTGAGCAGCAAGCGGAGATTGTAGTTACGCTAACGGGACTTGACGAAACCGTTTCGCAAACTATTCACGCCCGCCATTCTTTCGTAGCATCAGAAGTTTTGTGGGATATGCGGTTTGTAGATATTATATTGCGATCGCCCGAAGGAAAGCGTGTCGTTGACTATACTCGCTTTCACGAGGTGAAGGCTGTTGAAGTGAAGTTGTGATTTAGCGAGTCGCGGATTTGGTATGCAGTACGCTAGGATTGGCAGTTAAATATGTTGAATACAATTTGGGATGGTAAGTGCTAGAATAGTTTGATGGAGACCCAACATATATTTTTTTACTATTAAGTACGAATAACGAATATGACACTGAAAGAATTACAACCGCAACTCCTTGCATTAACTTCCGAAGAAAAAGCTCAAGCTATACAATTACTAGCTCAAAGTTTAAGCAATTTTTGGCCGGGAATTCAAAAGACTCCCGGCGTAATGGGTGGCGAAGCCTGTATCAGACAAACGCGGTTTCCTATTTGGCTGTTAATAAGTTATCGCCGTGAAGGTGCTAGCGATGCTCATATTTTAGAAGGTCATCCCGATCTGAGTGCTGCCGATTTGGTAAATGGTTTTGCTTATGCTGAGGCACACGTTGATGAGATTGAGAAAGCAATTAGAGAACAAGAAGAGGCATAAACTGTGGCGCGTATTTATGCAGATGAACAATACCCTTTTCCGGTCGTAAAAATACTGCGTAATTTTGGGCATGATGTCCTTACTGTTCAAGAAGCGGGGAATGCAAATCAAAAGATTCCTGATGAAGAAGTTCTAGCTTTTGCTGTTAGCACGAATCGCGCAATTGTGACACTAAACAGACCAGATTTTATTCGACTGCACAGGTTAAGTTCTGACCATAATGGGATTATTGTATGCACGAGCGATCAAAATTGGCAGCGGCTGGCTGCGCGGATTAATGAGGCTATTTCTAATCTCGAAACTTTGAGAGGTATGCTGATTCGAGTTAATCGCCCGTCGGACTGAATATAAGTGATAGAATACATCGAGTCTGAAATTCACTTATACTATGCGAATAATTCATACTGCTGACTGGCATTTGGGGCGGCGTTTCCGAGGAATCGATCGCACTTCCGAAATTGCGATCGCCCTCGAACAGATTTTAAAGCAAGCAAAAGCCTTGGAGGTCGATGCTGTGCTCGTTGCGGGCGACATTTTCGACGTGCCCAACCCGACCGCTTACGCCGAACGCATTGCTTATAACTTTTTCTGCGAATTGCAAGCCGCCGGAATTCCCGCAATTGCGATCGGCGGCAATCACGATTCTGCATCCCGCATCGACAGCATTGCCCAATTGCTTTCCCTCGCCGGCGTTCGCGCTTTAGGTAAAGTCAGGCGTTCCGCAGACGGCGGCACAATTAATCTTAACACTAAAAGCGGTAAACTTTGCGTGGGAGCGATGCCTTTTGCTTCCGAACAAAGACTGTTAGATGCTAATTCTCTCTGGCACTCGGGCGATACCGACCGCCGCAAAGATTACCGCGAAATTGTGGCAGATTTACTGCAAGATTTAACCAGGGATTTTAGAGACAATACTGTGAATATACTCATGGGACACATGAGCATTGACGGCGCTCGATTGGCTAAATCCGAAGTCGCTTACTACACGCGAGAAAAATACCTGCTTTCCTCGCAAACTCTGCCGCCGGAAGCTCAGTATGTTGCCCTCGGACACATCCACATTCACCAGCGAATTTCTGAGAGTTCTGGCGCTTATTATTCCGGTTCTTTGATTCAGCTAGACTTTGGAGAAGCGGAACAGGAAAAAGGATTTTGCTTGATAGAAGTTGAGCCGGGAAGTCAGGCAAAAGTGGAATTTAGACCTGTGGCTTGCCACAAGCCGTTAAAAGTGCTTAAATGTGACAATGACAATCTTGATGCAACTTTAGAAGCTCATCAGTATCATCCGGGTTTCTTGAAGGTAATTGTCGAGCTGGACAGTCCGCAAATCGGACTTGCCGATCGAGTGCGTCAAATCTGTTCTCAAGCGCTGTTAATTGAACCGCGCTATCCAGATGCAGCGCTAGAACCCCCAGAAATAACTAATATCGATCCCAATAATTTCGATCCGGCAGCAGAGTTTTGCAACTATTATCAAAACCGGTTGGGAACGACACCGAAACCGGCAGTATTGGAGGAATTTCAAAATTTATACAAAAAGTTTAAGGAAACAGTTAATAATTAGATGGGTAAAAAGATAAAATCCAAAATCCAAAATTCAAAATTCAAAATCGTTTTAAAAGATAAAGTTACGATCTATTTCGCTTGTATTCGAGTCTAGATCCCCCTAAATCCCCCTTAAAAAGGGGGACTTTGATAATACTCTTGTCCCCCTTATTAATGCGGGATCGGGAAGACTGTAGAAGGAAGACAGTACACCTCAACATAACAATCCCAAATCTAAAATCCCAAATCCCAAATCTAAAATCAGTATGCGTCCACTAGAACTTATTCTCGAAGGATTTACCAGCTTCCGCCGCGAACAGCGTTTAGATTTTTCTGAACTCGATTTGTTTGCAATTACTGGTGCTACAGGTGCGGGCAAATCTTCACTGCTAGATGCCATGACTTACGCTCTTTTTGGTACGACAACTCGCAGCGGCAAACAAGTAAGCGATTTGGCAAGTCAAGGCAGCGAAAATTTAAAAGTGCAGTTGCGTTTTGCTGTGGGTTCGGCGCAGTATCGGGTGACGAGGCGCTGGCGTTTCCGTCCCAAATCTCCAGAGAATAAGGTGATTTTGGACAACTGGCAAAATGGTGGCTGGGAAACTTTGGGAACGAGTATTGTTGCTGTTCAAAATACGATCGAACAGATTTTAGGAATGGATTTTGATACTTTTACCCGAGCAATTGTTCTGCCTCAAGGCAAGTTTGATGAGTTTATTAAAGGGGATGCTTCAAAACGCCGGGAAATTTTGCGGCAGCTAGCGGGATTTGAGATTTTTGAGCAGATGCGGAAGGAAGCAAACGAGCTCGCGAAGTTGCTGAAACAGGAACGGGAAATGGTGGAAAGGCAGCTAGCTGAGTTGAGTGCGCCGGCGGCGGATGAGGTTGCCGGGAGACGATCGCAACTTTTGATTTTAGAGCAGCAGTTGCCGGAGTTCGATCGCGCAATTATGAAAGCTCAAAAGGATCTAGATGAAGAGGAACAGCTATTTTCGCAAATCGCTCGCTGGCAAAAGCTGCAACAAGAACTGGCTCAATTAAATGCTAGTTCCGCTGAGATGACAATTTTAGCACTGCGTTTAGAAAGAGCGCAAGCTGCCAATCATTTACAGGGAGATTGGGCTTTAGTGCGATCGGCTCGCAGTCAATATGAAACCGCCGAAAGCGCCGCAGTGGCAGCGCGAGAACGGTTAATTAAAGCTCGCTCCGAGCTGGCAGCAGAGCAGCAGCAACTTGATGCAGCAAAAGCCCAAGAAGAGGCATTAGCTGCACAAATTAAGGCTCGCGAAGATGCTCTGGCTGCGGCTAAAGTATATGAAGAACAGCGCGCTCAATTAGAAACAGAAGTTGCGCGCGCCCAAAAAACTCAACAGGAAAAACTCCGCTTTTTCCAAGCAGCAGATAAAGAACTGCAAGCTGCTAACACTAAAATTCAGGCTGCTGGTTTTCGAGTTACTAAAGCAGCGGGACTGCTCGAACAATATTCGCCGGGAGGAAAGCGTTTAGATAAGTTGCAGCAAATTGCACCCTTATTGATGGAATTTGAGCTAATTTCCAAGCAGGGAAAAACTCAGCAGGAACAGTTGAATAAATCTATCGCAGAGAGGGAAAAATATCAACAGAATTATGTGCAGGTTGTTGCTAATTTAGAAGCAGCCCAAATCAAGCTGAAAAAGTGCGGCGACGAGTTAGAAGCGGCGGAAACAGCTAATGCGGAAGCGGCGCGTTTAGAGAGTGTTGCTGCTGTCAGAATGTCGCTGAATTCTGGCGATACTTGCCCGGTGTGCGGGGGGGTGCATCCTGAGAGCGATCGGCTGCCTCCTTTGCCGAACTCTAATATTGTCGATCTCGCTGGTTTGCGGCGGAAATTTGCGACGGCAAATCAGGCTTTTCAAGGTGCTCAAATGGCTGCGGCTGAGGGAAAAAGCGCAGTTTCATCCTGCCAGCAAAAAGAGTTAGAAATTGCTCAAATGTTGGAATTAACCGCGAATAGAATTGCCGAATTGCAGCAGCAAATCACTCAAGTTCTGGAAAATTCTCAGTGGGAAGTCTTGCGGTTGCAGCAGGAGTTGGCAATGCTTAAAGAGAGCGATCGCCAATACCGCGAAATCGAACAGCAGTTCCAACTGGCATCATTGGAATATGATAATTTTCAGCAAAGATTTAATTTTGCAGCGGCGACTCAAGCAGCTAAACAGCAGGAATATCAAGATGCGATCGGCGAATCAGACCGCCGGCAGCAGCAGTTGCAAAGTTGTGTAAATGCGCTTTATCAAATTACCGAATATCAACCTTATGCTAATTTAGCAAAAGCCTTAGAAGAAGACAAGCAAGAGTTGACAAATCTGCTGAAAGTTGCCGAAAAATCTTATCAAACTGCTCAAAATACTGCTATTCAAGCAGCAGAGAGAGAGCAACAAGCTGGAGAAGTTTTTGGACAAGCCCAAGCCCACAAACAGCAGTTAAACCTGGATTGGTCAGCAAAATTAACAGCGGCTGATTTCACAGAAGAGACCTTTTTAGCAGCGGTTGCGACAGTTAAAGAACAATCGCAATGGGAAAATGCTATTCGCTCTGTCCGCGAGTCAAAAATTCAGTTAGAGACGCGGGCGAAAGATTTGAGCGAGGCGATCGCAGGCAGGACTAGCGATGACAATACTTTAGCACAAGTGCGATCGGCAAAACACACCGCCCAAGAAAATCTGAAACAAGCCAACAAGAACCGCGCCGAACTTTTAGCTTGGATTCAAGTAGCAGCCCAAAATCTCGAACAAGCCGAAAGACTGTCACAGCAAATCACAAATTTTACAGAACAAGAGCAAACTTATCACACCTTAGCGCAGAATCTCAAATCCAACGAATTTCAATCCTACATTTTAGAACATTTAGAAGCAGAATTAGTCGGCAGCGCCACATTAATTTTGCAAGAATTAACCGAAAATCGCTACAAATTAAAAAACCAAGACGGCGAATACTGGGTAACAGATAATTGGAACGGCGGCGAAGCCAGACGAGTGCGAACACTTTCCGGCGGCGAAACCTTTGCCACTTCCTTATCAATGGCTTTAGCTTTGTCAGAAAAACTTTCTCAGGGAGCTCACTTGGGCAGCTTATTTCTAGATGAAGGATTTGGCACTTTAGATACCGAAACTCTCGAAAGCGTTACTCAAATTTTAGAATCTTTGCGGCAGCGAGAAAGGCTGATTGGAGTGATTACGCACGTTCGAGGATTGGGCGAAAGATTGCCCGCACAAGTTAAAGTTTTCAAGTCGCCGCAAGGTTCTAGAATAGAAATTGAAAGAGTTTAGAAGACAGGGCTGTTGAAACCGCGTCTACACAAGCAAAACCCGCCTCCGCGGGTTGAAGATTGGACGGTTAACATTACGTTGTTTTGTTCAGTTATTGTCTTCAGTCCCCGGAGGCGGACATCGTTTGTCTAGAAGCGGTTTCAACTGCCGTCTACTGCAAACAAATTTTATTCTAAAAACAAAGTTAAATTGAATGAAAAATCACCCCACTCGAATGCAATCGGTACAGTCGCCAATCATTCCCGTTGTCGGCGAACTGATCCGCCATAATCCGGGAACAATATCTTTAGGACAAGGCGTAGTTTACTACAATCCGCCACAAGAATCATTTGACCGAATTCCCGAATTCTTCGCAAATCCCGACAATCACAAATACAAAGCCGTGGAAGGAATGCCACAATTACAAGATGCAATTGCAGCCAAACTCAAAACAGATAACAACATAGAAATTAACAGCAAAAACTGCGTTGTTGTTACCGCCGGCAGCAACATGGGATTTACCAACGCCCTTCTCGCCATCACTTCGGCGGGAGACGAAGTTATTATCCAAGCACCTTATTACTTCAACCACGAAATGGCGGCAATCATGGCAAATTGCCGACCAGTAATAGTAGAAACTGACGCCAATTATCAACTTAATATTGATGCTATAGAAAAAGCAATTACTGATAAAACGCGAGCCATAGTTACCATTTCACCAAATAATCCCACTGGCGTTGTTTATTCAGCCGAAGCACTCCGGGAAGTTAACGAAATTTGTCGCCAGCACAACATATATCACATCAGCGATGAAGCATACGAATATTTTACTTATAACGGCGTCAAACACTGTTCGCCCGCCGCTTTTCCCGATAGCAGCGAACATACAATTTCTCTATTTAGCCTCTCCAAAGCCTACGGTTTTGCGAGTTGGCGGATTGGGTATATGGTAATCCCAGAACACTTGCTCGTTTCAGTGAGAAAAATTCAAGATACAATCTTAATTTGTCCTCCGGTGATTTCCCAGTATGCAGCCCTGGGAGCCTTGCAAATTGGTAGAGGTTACTGCGATAATTATGTAAGGGCGATCGCCTCCGTGAGACAACTCGTATTAGACGAACTCAATACCATCCAAAACTTGTGTACAATTTCCCCAGCCTGCGGAGCATTTTACTTTTTCTTGAAAGTTGACACTGAACTCGATACAATGGAATTAGTAGAACAATTAATTCGCGAATATCGCGTAGCAGTGCTTCCCGGTACAACCTTCGGCATGGCTAACGGCTGCTATTTGCGCGTTGCTTACGGTGCTCTGGAGAAAGCAACCGCTACCGCAGGTATTAGGAGATTAGTTAAAGGTTTGAAGACAATTTTAAATAACTAAAATAGGAGATTAAAAAATGATTGCAACTAACTTGAAAGGAAATACAAATATTCAAGATACCTCCGCTGCAAAACTGGCAGACTTGCGAGATTTGATGGCAGATTACGACTTAGATTGCTATTTCATTCCAGCGGTTGACGAACACTTAAATTTATCAGTTCCCGCAGCCAAGCAGCGCAGGGCTTGGATTTGCGGTTTTACGGGTTCCGCCGGCGATTTGTTGGTTGGCAAAGATTCCGCTTGGTTGTTTGTGGATTCTCGCTATTACGAACAAGCCGAATTGCAAGTCGATACTGGAATTATTCAAATATCGAAACTAGGCTTAGAAGGAAATTTAACCTTAATTGAAACTTTAGAAAAACTGGCTGTAGAATCGGCACAAAAATCAACGAAAGTTCGCCTGGGTTTTGACCCGTTTACCGTAGCGACAGAGCAATATCAAAATTGGGTGAAAAAATTTGCGACTGCGGAGGTTGAACTCATACCAATCCCGGATAATTTGACAGACAAAGTGCGATCGCAAACTCCTTGGCAAACAGCAGAGACTTTACCCGCGATTGATGCAGATCCGATATTTAGCTTACCTGTATCCCTGACAGGAGAAACCGCCGCTGAAAAATTAGCTAGAGTCAGGGAAGCGATGGAAAAAGCCAACATCGATGTGCTTCCTATTACCAACCTCAATCAAATAGCCTGGCTGTTCAATCTCCGAGGCTCGGATATTCCCCACATTCCCATTTTCATATCCTATGCCATTGTCACCACAGATTCAGCGTTTTTGTTTACAAATCCCGAACGAATTTCACCAGAAATCAAGCAAGAATTGCGGGCGGATGTAACTTTGCTTCCCTACGCAGACTATCCGCATACTTTAGAAACTTGCGTAAATTTGCCACATAAAGTTCGGGTACTTTTAGACCCGAAACACAGCACAGCAGGCACGTACCAGTTAATATCAAACCATCAAAAATCCCAGTTTTACAACATCGAAATAGTTTTTGAGGCGCATCCGGTAGAAGGGATGAAAGCTCGCAAAAATCCGGTTGAAATCGAGCAGATGAAATCAGCAAATTTCAAAGCAAGCCGAGCGAAAACTTTGACTTTAAAGTGGTTGACAGAACAGCTAGAAAGTGGTAAAGTATTGACAGAGTTTGATGTCAAAGAAAGCATCGAAAGATTTTACCAGGAAGAAACAGATTTTCAGACTTTAACTTTTAGAACGATCGCCGGTGCGGGAGCCAATAGCTCGATCGTACATTACGGAACCCCCAGCCCAGAAGTCACCTTAAAACCCGGAGAATTGCTGCTGCTTGACTCAGGGGCGCAATATTTAGCAGGTACAACCGACGATACGAGAACAATAAGTATCGGAGAACCGACGGCGCTACAAATAGAACACTACACCACAGTTTTAATCGCGCACATCAACTGTGCAATGCAGCAATTCCCCAAAGGAACAACTGGAGCGCAATTAGATGCGATCGCCCGTGCGGTATTATGGCAACAACAGCTAGACTACGGACACGGCACCGGGCACGGAGTCGGCGCGTTTTTAGCAGGTCACGAAGGGCCAAACGGCATCAGCAAATCTGTGCAGTATCCCCTGGAACCGGGAATGGTGACAAGTATCGAACCGGGATATTACGAACCGGGCTGGGGCGGAATTCGCATCGAAAATCTCTATGTTGTCAGGGAAATGCCGTCAAAAAACGCTACGGTTTGGTACGGATTTGAACCGCTGACGTATATTCCATTTGAAAGGAAATTGATTGATGCCGATCGGCTGTCACAGACTCAACTCGCATGGTTAAATAATTATCATGCTGCTGTAGTCGAGAAACTCTCACCCGTACTTGATGCAGCAACAATCGCCTGGTTGAAAAAAGCCTGCGCTGCGTTAGGTAATTTTGGTTTGTAGTAGACCTCTTGCAAAAATAATTAGGACGGGCAAGATGCCCATCCCACAAGAAAAAATAACTCTTGTGGGATGGGCAT
>NZ_JAUBWA010000023.1:0-45910 GCF_036702825.1 Microcoleus sp. A003_D6
ATCCAAGGACGCATACCTAAGCGGTAAGACAGTTCCCATTCACGTCCCATGTAGCAGAAAATGCCGATCAGGAAGTGGAAAATTACCAATTGGTAAGGGCCGCCGTTGTACAGCCACTCATCGAGGGAAGCTGCTTCCCAGATTGGGTAGAAGTGCAAGCCGATCGCGTTTGATGAAGGAACAACAGCACCTGTGATGATGTTGTTACCGTACATCAAGGAACCTGCTACTGGTTCGCGGATGCCGTCGATGTCCACTGGAGGGGCAGCGATGAAGGCGATGATGTAGCAGATGGTGGCGCTGAGCAAGGTAGGAATCATCAGGACGCCGAACCAACCTACATAAATGCGGTTGTCGGTGGATGTGACCCACTCACAGAACCGTTCCCAGACATTGGCGCTTTCGCGCTGCTGTAAGGTTGTTGTCATGTTTTTATGATTGCTTTATTTGGTTTTCAATGTTCTTGACGGCTTTGTGTTCCGCCATGTAAATAAACATAAACCTTTTATTTCAGTTTGTAAAGGGGTTTTAAGCGCAATTTTTGTAATGACTGTCATAAGCAGAGCTGATGAGAAGCTATAAAGCTTGCTGTCTGGGGATTTTGAAAGCAAAATGCGGAATTTGCGGGCGATCGCACGAGAAGCAGAATGCTCATAATTTAGCTGGACAACCAGATTCGGGACGGGCGTCAATGTTAAGATAGATGAAGGGTTGCGATCGCCAACCGCAAAACTCGTACTGACAGATATATGTTGTTGCCTAAGTCCGATCGATAAAAATCCCAAGGAATGTCCCGCACCGCCACCTACAGCCCTGCTTACACTCTGGTTCCTACTTACGAGTGTTTTAACCGCTGCACCTATTGCAATTTTCGGGCAGAACCCCTGCAAAGTCCTTGGCTGACACTCGCAGAAGCCGAAAAACAGCTCAAGTTGCTGCTTCCTCAAGGTGTAATTGAAATTCTCATCCTCAGCGGCGAGGTACATCCTCAAAGTAAACGGCGAAAAGCTTGGTTGCAGCGGATTTACGATTTGTGCGAACTGGCACTTGCTCTGGGATTTTTGCCGCATACTAATGTGGGGCCGCTCAGCTTTGAGGAGATGGCACTGTTAAAACAGGTGAATGTATCGATGGGGCTGATGCTAGAACAGCTTGCCCCAGATTTGTTGCAAACGGTTCACCGACACGCACCGAGTAAAGTGCCGGCGCTGCGGCTGCAACAGTTAGAATGGGCTGGGAAATTGAAGATTCCTTTCACAACTGGTTTGCTGCTGGGAATTGGGGAGAGTGAGGCAGATTGGATGGAGACATTAGAGGCGATCGCCCGGATTCATTCGCGCTACAATCACATTCAAGAAGTTATCCTCCAGCCTCACAGTCCGGGAAATCAACAAAGTTGGGACGGTCAAGTTTTTGATACTACAAAAATGCCAGAAGTAATTGCGATCGCCCGCAGCATTTTACCTCCTGAAATCAGGCTGCAAATTCCCCCCAATTTAGTTGCACAGCCAGAAATATTACTGGCTTGTTTAGAAGCAGGTGCTAGAGATTTAGGAGGAATTGGGCCGCGGGATGAAGTTAATCCCGATTATCCTCACCTGCAACACCACACTTTAACAAAAATTTTAGCAGCAGCGGGATGGCAACTCGTGCAGCGTTTGCCTGTTTATCCTCAGTACGATAAGTGGCTGCCCCAGACATTGCAAACTGCTGTCAAACAATGGAGACTTGGGAATATTTATTAAATAGACCTCTTGCAAAAATAACTAGGACGGGCTCTCCGGCCCATCCCACAAAATTTTTTTTCTTGTGGAATGGGCCGGAGAGCCCGTTCCAGAATTTGATTAAAAGGATTTTTGCAAGAGGTCTAATATGAATTGCGCGCGCCCGGTTAGAAACCGGGTTTCTTAGAAAAATTAGGGTTTAGTAGCGAATAATTCGGGAAGAAACCCGGTTTCTCGACACCCATGTGTAAGTCCTATAAACTTGCATACTATCAGATTTTAAATCAAAGAACCGCCACCATCAATCCACACTTCAGTACCTGTGATGAAGCTGGAGGAATGCGATACCAGAAATAACACTAATTGGGCGACTTCTTCGCTAGAACCTGCCGTATTATCCGTCAAAGGAATCATGTCTTGAATAGAATCAGGCGCGACTGGAATGCGATCGAGATGGCGCTTAACGGTGCTTTCTTCAATGGCAGTCAGCACCCCGCCCGGACAGATCACATTGACTCTAATTTGGCAGGCTGCGAGTTCTAGCGCCAGCATTTTTGCAAAGGCTACTTGGGCAGCTTTTGAACAAGCGTAGGCCGTGGCACCAACTTTCCTGAAACTTCTGGTGCCATTAATTGATGATGTAATGACAATCGAACCTCCTTGTTTTTTCAGATAAGGAATAGCATACTTAACAGTCAAAAATGTTCCTCTGAGGTTGGTGTTAATTGTCCGATCCCACTCCTCGGGTTCTATTTCTTCTACTGGCGACCAGACACCGTTAATCCCCGCATTGGCGAACACAATATCAATTCTTTGATATTTGTCAAAAATTGTTTCAAATGCCTGCTGCATATGCTCAGAATCAGCCACATCTGCGGCAATCGCCAGCCCGCAACCTCCTTCACTGATTAACTGGCGGACAGTTTCTTGTGCTGTTTCTAAAGTGCGATCGATAATAGCAACTTTGGCGCCTTCCTTGGCCATTAAAATTGCTGCTGCACGACCAATTCCCGACCCGCCGCCGGTAATAACGGCAACTTTTTCTGCAAGTTTCATATTTTTTTATGTAAATATTTTTGGGGGGACGCCTATAAATATAAGTATAAAGAGAGAGGACTGAAGTCATCACTACGAATAGGCTTGAGTCATCAAAAACAGCTAAGTAAAAATTTGTTTGATGCGATCATCATAGCGGTAAGGTGCGCCTCGCGCACCCTACTTTAGACAGAGGATTCCGTCAAGATTACGGTCATGCTTACGGCTGCGGAACCCAGACTGAAACTGAACCGGCGTTACACCGAAAATCACCCCAACCATCGTCATTAGTTGCGATCGGTTCTTTGATGTGTTCGGTGATGTCAATATAAGTTCGATTCGGTTGTCCTACTTCCATAAACTTAGTGCCATCGCCTCCGTTACTGAGTACCACAGCCATGCCGCCCGGATGTTCTTCATCTCCGAGTCGCGTCCAGCCAATAGTGTTGGCGTGGTCGAAGTAATCGTACTGATTGCCGTAGGAATAAGTTTGGCGCGCTAACAAGAATTTATCGAGAATAAACTGATGTTTGTCTAACCAAATCTCGTATTCGTTGCCATCGTTTGCTGTATCCTTATAGTTAGCGCCGTAATAATCCGGGTAAAAAATGCACGGATATCCTTCGCTTCGCAGCAAGATTAAAGCGTAGGCAAGGGGTTTAAACCAAGCCTCGACAACTGATTCTAGGGATTGCAAGGGTTGCGAATCGTGGTTGTCAACCAAAGTAACGGCAAGGGTTGGTTGGTCTTTAACCAGGGTGTTATCAAAAATTGTTCGTAAGTCGTAGCTGTTGCCGGCCTTGCTAGCAGCGTGGAAGTTGTAATGGAGAGGGGCATCAAATAAGGATACTTTACCGTCCGTTTCTTGGATGAAGTTGTGCAAAGCTTCCACTTCGTAAGACCAATATTCGCCGACGGCAAATAGCTCGCGTTTGGCATAGTTACGAACGTGTTCCAACCATTCTTGGAAAAATTCTGCTTTAACGTGTTTGACGGCATCGAAGCGAAAGCCGTCAACATTTGTTGTATCGACATACCACTCACCCCAGTATTTTAATTCGCCTGTGACTTCTGGGTTGTCCATATCTAAATCGCAACCCATGAGGTAGTCAAAATTACCTTTTTCTAGGTCTACTCCTTGATCGAATTCTTTGCCTTTCAGTAGGTAAATGGCATGGGTTTCGGTGTCGTAAACGTTGTAATCAATGGCGTCAAAATGCCACCAATGCCACTCCATGCTGGAATATTTTTTGTCGCGGCCTGGGAAAGTAAAATGCGTCCAAGCCTTGATTTTTTGATATTCGCCTACGGTGTCATTCCGGTTGTCGGGATTGAAGGGTGTGGCTTCAGCTTCTTCTTCTCCATCGGCCCCTAATTTGTGGTTGAAGACAACATCGGCATAAATCCGAATTCCTGCATCTTGGGCAGCTTTAATCGCGCGCAAATACTCATCTTTTGTGCCGTATTTAGTGCGTACCGACCCTTTTTGGTCGAATTCGCCTAAATCGAATAAGTCGTAGACGCCATAGCCGACATCCATACCGCCGCCCGTTCCTTTATAAGCGGGTGGCAACCAAAGAGATGTAACGCCAATTTTTGCTAAATCTTTTGCAGATTCCGCTAGCTGATTCCACAGGCTGCCGTCATCGGGATTGTACCAGTGGAAATACTGCATCATCACGCCATTGACTTCAGACATATATTTAGTTTTTCCTGTTTTGTAATGTTGCGATCGACATTTATGTTCGTAGCTTGCTACTTTACTTATGTCTGCAATCTATTGTCAATAAATATCATAAAAGATGGGGTTGCTAAAAAAAATCTATCTGTTGATGTATTGACAACCGAAGGTAAATTTGATATAAAAAATTGAGACCTACAGAAAAAAATTAATTGGGTGGCGATTGTGCGGCAACTCGCTCAACTCTGGTATTCCAAGTACCGTCGATCGCCAATTCAAGCAATCTAAATCCCGGGGGGATTTCGTCAAGGATAATCGGATGGCTTTTGGGTAAAAGTTGGATGCAGGTGCTGGGTGTCCCCAAGTAGGTAACTGAGCCCCGCTGTTGTTGAAATTCTTGGTGAATGTGACCGCAAAGAACGATTTTGATTTGAGGGTATCGATCGACAATTGCCAAAAATTCATCGGCATTGTGCAGCATCATTCCATCCATGATTTCACAGTCGATCGGCAGCGGATGATGGTGCAAAGCAATCATAACAGGTCGATCGCCCGTTTGTTGCAATTCAGAGTCCAGCCAATCCAAACTTTCTGGGGAAAGCCGCCCGCCGTCGCATCCGGCTTCCACACTCGAAAGCAATAGAAATTGCCAGTTTCCTTCCTTCCAGGATTTTTCTGGGGAAATCGGCGGCTTATCTAAGATTTGCTGCATTACTAATACGTTATCGTGATTTCCAGGTATCCAATAAGCTGGGATTTTGAGGGAGGAAATCAGGGAGGCTAGGAGCTCGTAGGATTCGGGTGTTTCGTCTTGAGACAAGTCGCCTGTCAGCAGCAGTAAGTCTGGCTGGGGCCGGATCTGTTGCAGGCGATCGAGAACTGCTTGCAGGGTGCGGGCTGTTGAGAGGCCTTTCCATTCTCGATCGAGCTCTGCAAACAAGTGTGTGTCGGTGATTTGGGCGACGAGTAGGGGAGAAGCTGGTGTCATGGCTGGTGTTGCGGGCGATCGAAGTATTTCTACAATAACCTCGGATGGGTTTTGGAGGTGTGGGAAAACAGGGCGATTCCCTAGGGGATAGCTGCGCTTCACGAAATTTTTGACAGGTATGTTAAAATTTTCGAGATTTGGTGTACTATAAGAAAACGTCAAATTTCAGACGTAACGGCGGCATAGCCAAGTGGTAAGGCAGAGGTCTGCAAAACCTCCACCCCCAGTTCAAATCTGGGTGCCGCCTTTTTTAATTTCTACCGTAACAAATTCTTTGTCACTGATGACAGATTTTTTTCCATTTAGGCGATCGCTATCTGGTAGAGTTTGATATGGGAAGGGCGATCGCTTCCTTAAAATCTGGCGAGCCTGTGATTCCGGTTTGGTGCGATCGGATAGATCAGCAGTTGGCGGGTAGGTTGAAGGGGTAAGTGCGATATCAACAGGAAGGAAATTAGTGAATGGGAAATGAGTGACAGGAAATTAGTAAATGAGTACAATTGAACTATTCACCTTTATCATCGGTTAGACCATTAACCTTAATCAATTTTTTGGTAAACGCTTATGTCAATAAAAAAACCAGCTTGGCTGAAACGGGAAAATTTTCTACGGATGCTAGAGCAGAATGATTTTCCAGAGTGTGCAGAGTGTAAGATACGCCTAGATTTAACTATTGATCATCGAACACCTCGCTCAAGAGGCGGATCTGATGAACTATCTAACTTACAGTTTCTCTGTTTTACTTGCAATAGAAAAAAATATACTAAACCCGATTCTTATTGGGCTAACACTCCATTTTATTGGGACAAAGAACCTGATGAGGTGAAGTTTAATACTGCTCAATTAGAAGAGGTTTATTTAAAACTACTAGATAATAAATTTGATAATCCCTACATTAAACTATTTACTCGTCCTTGGAGTTCTATATCAGGAGTGATATATTTACTTGCTTGGATAGTAGGGGCTGGCAAAACAATGGCTGTTCCTGCACTAGCTTTTGCTTTAAATCGGTTAATATTACGCGAATTAGGTAAAGGTTATCAAAGAGTAGACAGGGTGCTAGTTCTGACTAAAGAAAAAGGAATTCGCGACCAAATTGCCAGAGATTACGAGCAAAAAATCACAAAATTTGGTATATGTCAGGAGCCTCCCAGAGTCCAGATAATGGAAGATTTTTCTATGTTCTTAGATAAATCTATAGTAAGTTCGGCTGATATTTGTATTAGCTGTGTCCAATCTTTATGGGATAAGGAAGCAGATCCAAGATTGGCAAGTATACTCAAAGATTTTCCTTTGATAGTTTTTGATGAACCTCATTTTGGAAAAGATAGATATCTTCAAATTACTGAGTATGCTTACTCATCTTTATGTTTTGGTTTGTCTGGAACACCAATAGAGGCAGATGGCAGTTTAATGAATAAATTTGTCCTCTTTTCAGTTTGGGATTATAGGGACGCTGTTGTTAACGATCACCGTCTGAAGTTTATTGATAACGATTCTCAAGTTTTAGGAATTAATAACACAGAGGAGATACTAAATGCCTAATACCTACAATGGCTCGGTTGACTCACTCAACGATGTAGAGCCTATTAAAAGCGAGTCACCATTAATAGAACTGATTCATCCTGGAAAAATTGAAGCTGACATACAAGGAATTATATCGGATCTGAAACCGAGTGAAATCGATCGTATTAGTAATTATTCTAATAATTTACTACCACGGTTAGCGGTTGGCTGGGCTTTAATTAACAATCTTAAACTTCAAGATAGTCTCACTAATTCAGGAAACGCATTAGCTAGGCATCGTTTTCCAGAAATAGAAGTTAAAGGCAAGATTGTCAAAGTAGAACCTTCTTATATCTATCCTGTTCATGCACTTTTGGTAGTGGATGGGATCGAAATAGGAGTAATGATTCGAGATTTACTCAATCAGCTTTTGGAACAGCGGCGCCCTCAATTTCCTTTAGAACAAGGATATCGTGTTGTCTTGGCAGTCGGCCAAGGAGATAGACGTGGCGACTACCCAAATCTGACGCTAGGTGACTCTAAGCATCCTTGGATGTTAGCTAAGGAAAATGCTGGTAATCCAGTAGTTACTAAATTTTCAAAAGGGGTCAAAGCTGGCCGTATTGACTTGGATAAAACTTGGGCAAGGATTTGCATCGTTGATAATTTAGCTAAAGAAGGTATCGATAATCCCCTGTGTGGCGTTATTGGCTTTGCTGCAACTTGTAACTCTCAACAAGAAGCTGTCCAAAGAATAGGTAGGGTTCTAAGATCTTATATTGATGATTCTCAGGTTCAATCTTCTGGCTTACTTTTAGTTCCACCTAAGAGCCTAGATGAAATAAAAATATTTCTCCACAGTCAATTAACCCAAGAGGGTAAAACACTCAAAAGCATAGTTGCTGCTATAGATTATATGATTAATATGCGCCTACGCCTTGAGCAGCTTACAACAATCGACGATTTAATCGATAATCAAGGTGGTAACAGTGCAGGAGAAATGAATACTCCCGATGCTTTGAATACTGCCGAAAGGTTAGCTATTGCCTATGATTTGGGAGAATATATTATTGCCTCTCCGAAGATTTCAAGAGAAGAAGCGATTGAATTAGGCAGAGACAATATCTTAAGAACCCGTATAAATAACAACCCTAAAAAGAAAGACAAGGCTAACGATTGGATTGCTCAGATAAAACAAAATCCCGAGGCAGCTAGTTCCCAACTTCACTTAATTGGCACTATCACTACTCAAGATATCATCCGTCATGAGTCAAGAGATTTAAAAGAAGAAAATATAACCAATGAGCAGTTGGTTAATTGGCTAAAAGCTCACAAACCTGATCAGTTGGGAATGGTTAAGTATTTGCACCATCCAGAGTTTAGAAAGTATCTAGCAGCCGACTATGCGGAAACCTATCGATTGCTTGAAAGCTTACCAACAAAAAATAAAAATGAGATGCAGCAAGACTTAGATAATGCTCGCGAAGCTTTGTTAAAATTGGTTTGGTATAAAATCAAAGACCCTGATGGTAATCTTTATTATTCTTTGAACCAAATAGATCCTAAGAAATTAGCAGGGATTATTAAAAAAAGATTGAATACTGCGATTAAAATTAAACTCATAGGCTATAATAACAAAGAGGCTTCTGTCAGTAAGAAAAGCAGGTATATTCAGCCTCAGTATGTTGCTGTTTTGAGGTTAGAAAATGTACAAAGAGAGTTAGTTGGCTATACTGTCCGTTCCATCCTTTCGGAGTATTGCCCTCAACTTAAAGCATCAATGAATTGGTGTTATGTTCAAGATGAAAATGATGAAATAGAAACTATAGAACTAGATTATGGTGAAGCACCAGCGCAGAACTGAAGATTCAGTAAGACAAGGGATGGGTTTAGCTATGATCCGTTTTCACTCAGTTCATGGCGACATAAATGCTGTTGCCGAAATGATGAATAGTCTTAACTCACCAGGGGCTCAAGCAGCGTTTGCTGATACATGGCTGAGGAAAGCTGCTTATACCTTAACAACTTGTTGGCAGATAGTCTACGAGTTGTGTCGAGTAATTATAGAAGAAGAAATTCATCTCCATCCAGAATGGCTTCAAGGTCAATCTTTTTCGTCATTTAAGGAATATTTTTATTCCAGGCTTAACACATCTCTCGAAACATTGGTTGATTTAGAAGAAACTTATCATTTATTCCAAAAATACAAGCCAGATGTAATAGCAAAGCTAGCTTTATTGACAGAGGAAGAAGATGGCAACCAAAATATAGAACAGGAAAATTTAAAGTCTTGTAGTACAACAGAGATACAGCAGCAAAGGGAGGATAAAAAATCACATGATAACGAGATTTTAAAATTTCGCGATCAATTTATCGAGGAACTATGCCAAATAGCAAGAGACGAAATAGAAAAAAACAACCAACTGATGATTGTAAAAATGTCTGATTACGAAGAGCTGAAAGCAATACTACCCCAAATGAATTCACTAAAACATTGGGAAGAATTAGAGAAAGCCGTTGACAAAGAGTGGCTTTTATCTACTTCTGAAATTAAGCAACTAATAGGGGTAAAGCCCAGAAAATCGCCCTATATTAGGGGCGCTTTCAAATTCACAAAAGACGGTAAAATTGGTAATCAATCCGCTTGGCGTGTTGAAAAAAATTAGGTTCTCCTATTTATATTAACTGTTGTTAAAAAAGGCAGGAATAAATAAAAATCCAACCCCACAGATGGCGGGAATGAATAATCGAGGTAAAGCTAATCGAATTATGCTGACTTACATCACAGAGGTTTTGACATTTCGGAGGGTATAAAGGTAATGGATTTAGAAACATTACTTGAGCGCATAAGCCTTGGAGAAGACCAAGACATTGAATTTAAGTCTGCTGAGGGTGGTTTCCCCAATGAAGTTTGGAAAACTGTATCAGCATTTGCAAATACAGATGGTGGCTATATTGTTCTAGGTGTCACGGAAAATCGAAATCGGTTCGAAATTTCAGGTGTCCGCAATCCAAACGTTTTACTTAAAGAGTTTTGGAATAATCATAATAATCTGCAAAAACTGAGCTTCTCCATTTGCGGCAATTCTGACGTACAAACTTTGAAGATAGAAGATCGTAATTTAGTTATTATTAAAGTTCCCAGAGCAACAAGAACGCAACGCCCAGTTTATATTAATAAAAATCCCATGATGGGAACCTATAAACGTAACCATGATGGGGATTATCCTTGCACTGATGATGAAGTTCGCCAAATGTTGCGCGATGCCAGCAACGATCCTCAAGATATCCAAATTTTAGATAAATTTGACCTTGGCGACCTCGATCCAGAAACTTTAAAATCTTTTCGCCAACGGTTTAGTTCCAGAGAACCAGATCATCCTTGGCTCGGATTCGACGATCGCAATTTATTGATTCAGTTAGGCGGATGGAGGCGCGATAGAAATACTGATCGAGAAGGGTTAACTATAGCTGGTTTACTGATGTTTGGGAGAGGAAATAGTATTTTAGATGCACTTCCCCGCTATCAACTAGACTATCAAGAACGACTGTCTAACGATCCAGAAGTTCGCTGGACATATCGGCTGACACTTGATGGCAAGTGGGAGCCGAATCTTTTCAATTTTTATTATCGCGTCTATAGTCGTTTAGTTAATGATTTAGATATTCCCTTTAAACTAGATAAAGATGCCGTGAGACGAGGAGAAACTCATGTCCATGAAGCTGTTCGAGAGGCTCTGGTAAATACTTTAATTCATGCCGATCATTTATCTTCTCGTCCTGTTGTAGTAACTAAGTTTCCTAATGGTTTTTTATTCAATAATCCAGGTCGCTTAAGGATTTCTCTTTTGCAACTTTATGATGGGGGAATCAGCGATCCGCGCAATCCTAAACTGCAAACAATGTTTCAAATGCTTGGTTTAGGTGAAAAAGCCGGATCGGGTTTTAGAAAAATTCTACGAGCCTGGAAAGAACAGCAATGGTTTAGGCCACTCGTCTCTGAAAAATTTGATTTAGAAATGACATCAGTTGCCCTACCAATGCTTAGTTTAATTCCCGAAGACGTTGAGCAAGAACTAAAAGAAATAGTGGGAGATAATTACTGTGAACTAACAGAATTAGATCGGATTATTTTGGTACTAGCGCATCAATTTGGAGAAATTAGTAATAGTGACATTCAGTGTTACAGACAGGAACATCCTAGAGACATAGGAGAGTGCCTAAAGCACTTGGTCAATAACGGCTGGTTGGCGCAATCAGGACGTGGGCGTGGAACGCAGTACGCTCTACCAAATAAAGGTCAATCGGATTTGCTTTCACTGCTTCCAAGCTCCGTGCATAATGAGCCTAGCTCCGTGCATAATGAGCCTAGCTCCGTGCGTAACGCTCCTAACTCCGTGCATAATGAATCAAGCTCCGTGCATAAGGAGCCTAACTCTGTGCATAATGATGAAAACTTATTTTTACTAGAAATAGCTGCTCATATTCGAGAAAAGCAACGGGTAAGTCCTGAGTTGATGAGAAATACTATTCTGAAACTTTGCTCGGAAAGATATTTAACTGTCAAAAGATTAGCTGAACTATTGAATCGCAGTTCTGAAACAATTAGGACTCATTTTATTAATCCAATGTTGTCAGAAAAATTACTAGAACTCAAATATCCTGACGAACCAACTCATCCTCAGCAAGCATACAGAACCTTACTCTAGCTTACCACTCATAACCGTGTTCTTTGCCCCATTGTATCCAGGCTTCGGCCATAAGCTTCATTCGGCCGCGCTGTTCGGGTTTTACCGGATTGTCACCAGTAATTGCCCTCAACGCCCAAAACCAATGGTCTGGTTTTTGTTCGAGGTCACGCAAAATCAAGGGGATAGCTGGCTGTCCCATGCCGATAATTCTCTGATAAGCCTGGTGCATTGATTTCTGTGTAATTAATGATAGCATCCCCGTTTCGACGCGCCATTCTTCGGCGAACTTCTTAAACTCTGCTTCCAGTTCTACCTGCCTTTCTAAAACATTTTTTGCTTTTGATGGAGATTCTAAAAAATTAGGCATCAACAAATCATTCAGTCTTTGGCAAAAACGCTCTTTCTCTTCTTGTGATAAGTTAGAGAGTTCTTCAGATTCGTCAACAGCATTAATCAGCTCATTCGCTAATTCTTTGGGTGTTAAAGTCGAACTTTTATTTAAGGCATATATAGGAACAATACTCTCTAGTATCTTGACTAAATCATCATGGTTCATGTTTTTTACCGATAACTCAACGCTGGGCTAGTCAAACCTCTAAGAAATATGACAATTAAATTGCCAATCACTAACCGCTCCAAAGCAATTAGCAATTAGCAATATTACCCAAATCATCACATTTGACTGATAATTTTCTGCACGATTCCCACGCCTGTTACCGCTTGCCAGCCAAACAGCCCCAAGAGCACAACATTCAGAAAGATGTGGGTGTACCTCGCCAAATCATTGCCTTTTTGCATGAAAGGAGTCAGCGAGGCTGAAATGGCAATTATTGCCGTCATTCCCAACCCTGCTACTAAGTGCGGGGCGACAAATAGCTTGCCGTTGTTGATGTAGGTGACGGCCATTCCGCCGATCGCCCCCGTTACCATCAAGGCTAGCAGCAAAGAACCCATTTGGTGGTGCTTGATGTTGAATTTGCCCTTAATTAACTCTTTTTTGACTTCGCCTTCGGCGCTTCTGGTACGGCGGATTTGAACGCCGAGATACAAAGCATACAATGAGATGGCCAGCAGTACCCACATTAACACTGGGTGAAAGAATTGGCTCCAAACTTTAACTGACTGGGGAATTTCGAGATTCATAGTGTTCTGAGGATTAGCAAACATACTTCATAAAACTTAGCATACCAGTAAGTCCGTATCATGCGACGGTACAAATATATGAAATGAGACACTGTTATGCCTGCTACTAAACAAGACGCTGTATTGATTCAAGCCGCCAAGACTGGCAACATTATTCACGTACAAGCTTTGCTCGCTAAGGGCGTTAACGCTAATGCCAAAGACTCTGAGGGGACGACGGCTTTGATGTTTGCGGCCCAAAAAGGCTATGCGGAAATTGTGCGCATCTTACTAAACAATGGCGCTAATGTCAACCTCGCGAGCAGGCGTTTTGGGCTGACGGCTTTGATGCTGGCGGCGGCTCACAAGCAGGCTGACTCGGCGCGGCTGTTGCTGGCTGCGGGTGCTGATGTTAATGCTAAAAATGATGATGGAAGTACGGCTTTGATGGCGGCTTCACTCAAAGGCGATATCAATGTGGTGCGGCTGTTACTTGATGCTAATGCTGATGTGAATGTCCGAGATAAAGATGGAGATTCAGCTCTAAAAATAGCTGCTTTATCAGGTCATCAAGTTGTTGTCAAAGCTTTAGCCGATGCGGGAGCTGTTGCTGACAATTCTATGCTGTTTTTAGCTGTCAGTCAAGGTCGCGCTGAAATTATCCGAATTTTGCTTACTTGCGGCGCGGATGTTAATGTTAAAAATCTAGAGAGCAAAACTGCTTTGATGCAGGCACAGGTGGCGGGCAATTTGGCTGTTGTCGAAGCGCTGTTGGCTGCTGGTGCTGATGTCGAAATTCGGGATAAAGACGGCGAAACTGCTTTAACTTTGGCTGCGGATTTTGGCAATATTCATGCGGTGCAAGCTTTGTTGGGTGCGGGCGCTAATCCGAATGTGAAAAATGGAGATGGAGGCACGGCTTTGATGGCGGCTGCTGCTGGGGGAAATTTGCCGATCGCCAATATCTTACTCGATGCTGGCGCGGATATCAACGCTAAGGATAAAGATGATGAAACTGCTTTGAATTTTGCGGTTGTTGAAGGCTGCGAAGATGTGGTGGAATTGCTCTTAAACCGAGGTGCTAGTGTCGGTTCTAGAAATCGGTTGGGCGATACGCCTTTGCTGGTGGCGGCTGTTCACGGCCATAGTGCGATCGTATCGGCTTTGCTGCAAAAAGTAAACTCAAATCGCGCTGATTTTCTGAATGCTAAAAACTTTGGGGAGACGGCTTTGACGCTGGCTGCTTTTCACGGACATAGGGAGACGGTGAAGGCTTTGCTTGACGGCGGTGCAGATCCGAATGTCCCTGCGGATCTGGGGAAAACGGCTTTAATGAAGGCGTGCGATCGGGGTTATGCGGCGATCGTACAATTATTAGTCGAAAAAGGTGCGGATGTCAACTTGCTGGATGATTCGGGCGCAACTGCTGTAATGTGGGCCGCACATCGGGGTTATGCTGATTTAGTCAAGATTTTAATCGCTGCTGGTGCAGAACTAAACCACAAAAATCCGGGCAATTATACAGCTTTAATGCTGGCTGAGTTTAAGGGTTATTCGAGTGTGGTGAAATTGCTCAAAAGTGCTGGAGCACAGGAGTAAATATCGCATCATGGGAGATGCAGACGGCGGTTGAAACCGCGTCTATACAAACCAAGCAGACGGCGGTTGAAACCGCGTCTATACAAACCAAGTCCGCCTCCGCGGACTGAAGAAAATGCCCTGTCAAGAAAAAAAACGTAATGTTAACCGTCCATTCTTCAACCCGCGGAGGCGGGTTTTGTTTTTGTAGGCGCGGTTTCAACCGCCGTCTCATCTTAATCCACAAATCTTGTCTCAATTTGCTTTACTTTACGCACCCAGCTTAACCCGCAAATTTCGTCTCAATTTGCTTTGCGCACCCAGCCGTTAATAGTAAAGCGGCTATCAGCAAAAGCTTTCGAGGGACAACTAACTCGCAAAACTTCGTGCATATAACGACTCAGAAAAAATACGATGCTGTTATTGCGCGGCTCGACAGTTCTGAATGTCTCGGCGGCAACGTAGAAATTGTTCTCGACTTTGCTGTCGTAAATTTGCAATTCGCCACCTGAAAAAGCCTTGGGTTCTCGATAGAAATAATAAACGTAAGTAAAAAATCTGGTGGCGGTATCTGGGGAGCCGCTGTCGTTGTGAAGTTTGTAAAAGTTGTTATCGTTGTGCATGGTTAGCTGAGCTTCTATGTCACCAAGCGAAAATGAGGGAAGATTTAATTTTTGCAGCACGTCGGGGAGAATTGCTTTGATGCGATTAACCATCAGTTCGGAAAATTCGGGGAACGAGTGGAGTACCATCGAACGGCGGTAATCTTCGGCATTAGTTGAGGTGCTGGTAGTCACAAACTCTGATTCTTTTGCTAAAACATATTTGATGAGTTTATTCTTTTCTGCGGGTGTCAAAAAGTTGTCTATTTGGGCGTAGCGAGATATTAAATCGTCATTTACAGGCGGCGCTGGGGCGGGAATTTCGGCGGGAACTTCTACGGGAATTGCGGGCTGCTGCGGTTGCAGTTGCTGTAAGTAAATTGGGGGTTCTGTGACTAATCCGACTAGGTGTTCGCCGGGAAAAGAAAGAGCGGAACGCCCGTCGTCTATGGGGATTTGAAATAAGGTGGAAAAGCCGGGTGTTTGTTGCGTGCGATCGACTAATGTTTTGACAAGGCTGTGCAATAATGGTGTATCGGATTTGAGGGTGACGGTGCATTGATGTCCGCCGGTGAGCAGGATTTTGACTTTTACGTCTTGGGGTTTAATTTGCTGTTGAGTGTAATTCATAATTTTTTAAGGATGCAAGTGGAAACTTGGTAAGGACATAGCAGTTTTGATTGGTGTCATAGTCTTCCAGATCCCCCCTAACCCCCCTTAAGAAGGGGGGGACAAGAGTGTCAAAGTTCCCCTTGTTAAGTGGGGGGACAAGAGTGTCAAAGTCTCCCGTCTTAAGACGGGACAGGGGTTTTCTCAAAGTCCCCCTTCTTAAGGGGGATTTAGGGGGATCGAGACTTAGAGTAAAACCAGAGATACAAAGAATTTCCGACTTAAGTTAAGACCAACAAACACTATTGTATCCCTACAATATGGTACATAATTGAGAATTGCTTTAGGTATTATTCCTAATGCAAGAAGTGGCGGATGTCGGTGAAAACCATTGTGATTCCGAGTTGGTTGGCGGCTTCAATTGAATCTCGATCGCGCATACTTCCGCCGGGTTGGACGATCGCAATTATTCCAGCCTCAGCCGCAGTTTTGACTGAATCGTCGAAGGGGAAGAAACCGTCGCTGGCCAAAATCGCTCCTTTGCTCTTCTCTCCTGCTTGTTCTAATGCTAGTTTAACCGATCCCACGCGGTTCATTTGTCCGGCGCCGACACCGATTGTAGTGCGATCGCGCGTCACAACGATCGCATTAGACTTGACGTGTTTCGCTACTTTCCAAGCAAACAGCAATTCTTCCAACTCGTCAGCAGTCGGCTGTTTCTCAGTAACAGTCCGCCATTTGCTAGTTTCTTCTACTATATTATCAGAGTTTTGTACCAGCAAACCGCCTGCAATAATTTTAACAGTTTGTGGCGGCCCTTGAGTCAAATCCGGCAAAATTAATACTCGAACTTTCGCCTTCTTTTTGATAATTTCTTCCGCTTCAGGTTCGCACCCAGGCGCGACGATACATTCTAAAAATGTTTTAGTTAACGCCGTTGCGGTAGCAGCATCTATCGGGCGGTTGAGGGCGACAATTCCGCCGAAAGCCGAGACTGAATCGGTGTCGAAGGCTTTTTGATACGCTTCTGAAATAGTTGTTCCCAAGGCTGTGCCGCAAGGATTTGTATGCTTCAGAATAGCGGCGGCGGGTGTGTCGGGGAATTCTACGATCAGTCGCCTTGCTGCTTCTAAATCTACTAAATTATTGTAGCTTAATTCTTTGCCTTGCAGGATGGTGCTAGTCGTCCAGCCTGTCGGTGTAGTTCCGCTTTGATACCAGGTGGCGGCTTGATGGGGATTTTCGCCGTAGCGGAGAGTTTGCAACTCTTTTCCTGATAAATTAAACTGTTCTGGTAGCTTCGATGCTTCAGCGGATTGGCTGCTGAGATAATTTGCGATCGCGCGATCGTAGTTTGCTGTATGTTTGAAGGTTTCCAGGGCGCATTTTTGTCGAAACTCTAAGGATGCTTCGCTGCCATTTTGCCGCAGTTCTTCTAAATAAGTATTGTATTGGTCGGGATTGCACAAAACTGTCAGGTGAGCGTGGTTTTTGGCTGATGCTCTCAGCATGGCTGGCCCGCCGATATCTATCTGCTCAATTGCGTCTGCAAGCGTTACTCCAGGTTTGGCAATTGTCTGTTCAAATGGATACAGATTTACAACGACTAAATCGATCGCCCGAATTTGATTTGCGGTTAAATCTGCGAGGTCTTCCGGTACGTCGCGACGTGCTAAAATGCCGCCGTGGATGCGCGGGTGAAGTGTTTTGACTCGCCCGCCCAAAATTTCGGGAGAACCAGTATATTCCGCAACTTTGGTGACGGGGATTCCAGCTTCTTTCAGGGCGCTTGCTGTCCCGCCGCTGCTAATTATGTCAAATTCAAATTCTTCTACTAGACTGCGCGCTAAGTCAATTAGCCCGGTTTTATTGGATACGCTCAGAAGTGCTAGACGTGCCATTGGTTTGAAGTTGCGATCGCAAAAATAGACAGGTTATATTCTATATCAAATCTGTCTGCACTGGTACGATCGGGTAGCACGTAATTGGTAATTGTTAATTGATATTATTTTTTGATGCGTAAGGATGAGCTTGTTTAGGTCTGCGACATTTATATTAGACCTATTGCAAAAATAATTAGGACGGGCTCTCCGGCCCATCCCACAAGAAAAAATAACTCTTGTGGGACGGGCATCTTGCCCGTCCAATCAATTGATGAAAGGATTTTTGCAAGAGGTCTATTTACAAAAATCTTCTAATTTTTATTGAGCATTTGTTTCTAAGTAGTGTTGACATCACTTAGTAGAATGTAATAGATGACTCGCTGGCGATCCAATAGCTGCAAGCTTCGCTAACGCACTTTAATTTTAATAATATCTTAGGATTGTTGGTGGCAGCGGTGTGCTAGCATCGAGTGTAAATTGTTCTTTTCCTAAATAGGCTTGAGAAAAGAGCGATCGCAACAGCTTAATTAAATTAAGATTTTTATTGTAGGGATTAAATATGTTCGATCGAGATGCAGGCCCAGAAAGTAAGATCGGTAATATTAGCAGTTTACGGAACAAAACAGCTAAAAATAGTGGCGAGCCAGCCAACTATCAAGAGTCACCAAAAAGTTTAGCAAAGAATTCGGCAGACAGTCACATCTCAGAAGCTTATAGTATTAATCTGTGCGAATTGCAGCAGATGGAACTAGAAATGCAACAGCTAAAGCGGGATTTGAAAGCTAGCGAATCTCGATTTCGTAATGTAATCGTAAAAAATGCAGACGGCATCGCAATCGTCAACAAAAAAGGACTTGTTTGTTTTGTAAACCCCTCAGCAGAAGCACTGTTTAATTGCAAGGAAGAGGAACTTTTAGGTCGAGAGTTTTTTGGCAGTTTAGTAGTAGAAGGTTCCGCCTGCGACATTGACATGGATACGGATATTATTCCCCAAGTTGGAGAAACAGACGCAGCAGGAATTCGCGTCATACAAATAGAAGTTGAAGCTATTAGCAAGGGGAAAAAAAATGCTGTGGTAGAAATGCGGGTGGTGGAAACGGAATGGGAAGGAGAAATGGCTTATCTAGCTTCGCTGCGAGACATTACCGATCGCAAGCGCGCAGAAGAAATGCTTTGGTTGTACGATCGGGCTATGGCTGCTACTAGCAGCGGAATTATCATCTCTGACGCAACTAACCCCGAACATCCGATTATTTATTGCAATCCCGCATTTGAAAGCATGACAGGTTATCGGCGGGAAGAATTTTTAGGGAAAAACTGCCGATTTTTGCAGGGAAGCGATACCGATCCGGCGGCGGTAGAAACCATTCGTCAAGCCTTGAAAAGCGAAAGCGAATGTCAGGTAATATTGAAAAATTATCGGCTGGATGGAACGGCTTTTTGGAATGCTTTGTCCATATCTCCAGTGCGCGATCGCACTGGCAAATTAACTCATTTCATCGGCGTGCAGAGAGACATTACAGATCGCCAACAAGCGGAAGAAGCATTGCAGAATTCGTCAGCGCAAAGTAGAGAACAAGCAGCGAAGTTAGAAGCAGCACTTAACAAACTCAAAGACACCCATTCCCAACTGGTGCAGAGCGAAAAAATGTCCACTTTGGGATTGCTAATTGCCGGCGTCGCCCACGAAATAACCAACCCCGTCAGCTTCATCTACGGCAATCTCGCTCACCTCAAAAACTATACTCAAGACTTGTTGCACATGGTGGAACTTTACGAACATCACTATCCCGATCCCGTAACGGAAATTCTAGAGGAAAAAGAAACCCTCGAACTCGATTTTTTAGCTAAAGATTTACCTCAAGTCCTATCTTCAATGAGTGTGGGAGTTGAGCGGATTTCCCAGATTGTCAAATCCCTGCGAAACTTCTCGCGGCACGACAATTCCGAAATGAAACCCGTTAACCTTCACGAAGGTATTGATAGCACGCTGTTAATTCTCAATCACCGATTGAAAGGAAACGGCGAAACCCATCCTATTCAAATTGTGAAAGAATACGGCAATTTGCCACCTGTTAAGTGTTTTTCAGGGCCGATCAACCAAGTATTTATGAATATTATCAGCAATGCGATCGATGCTTTGGATGATTGGAACAGCAGGCAAACTTTTCAAGAAATTCGAGAGAATCCCAGCCTGATTAGGATTTGTACGGAAGTAGCAGGCAATTTTGTAGAAATCAAAATTGCTGACAACGGGCCGGGAATAACTGAGGAAGTCAAGCAGCGCATATTCGATACATTTTTTACTACCAAACCCATTGGTAAAGGCACGGGAATGGGTTTGTCAATTAGCTATCAAATTATTGTAGAAAGACACAAAGGCGAATTATATTGTACTTCGGAATTGGGCAAGGGCACGGAATTTACTATCAAACTGCCGATCGAACATTAGATGCAGACGGCGGTTGAAACCGCCGTCTGCATCCGTGGATTTAAAACACCTCCGCACCCTCCAACTTCTTAACTGTTTCAACCTTAGCCCTCGCCGCTTCCCCGCAAGTCTTAGGCGTCGGAAACATCTTCCCAGGATTAGCCAAACCTTTCGGATTAAACACCTGACGCACCCACTGCATCGTCTCCAAATCCACCTCCGAAAACATATCCGGCATAAAACACTTCTTATCAGCGCCGATGCCGTGTTCGCCCGAAAGACTTCCCCCAACTTTCACGCAAAGCCTGAGAATTTCTCCGCCCAATTCTTCCACCTTTTCCAGCGCACCTTTTACCGAGTTATCGTACAGAATCAGCGGGTGCAAATTCCCATCTCCCGCGTGAAATACATTAGCAATCCGATAGCCGTATTTCTCGCTCAAACCCTCAATTTCTTTGAGAACATAAGCCATTTGCGTACGGGGAATTACACCATCTTGCACGTAATAATCTGGACTCAAATGACCCGCCGCCGCAAAAGCAGCTTTCCGCCCTTTCCAAATTTTCATCCGCGTTTCTGGGTCATGAGCCGTCGTGATATTTCGCGCTCCATTCTGCTTGCAAATATCGGCAATCCGCTGTTTGTTTGTGGCCACTTCCACTTCTAAACCGTCGATTTCTACGAGCAGAATTGCCGCCGCATCGCGGGGATAACATCCAGTTGCCACCACATCTTCTACAGCATTGATGCTGATGTTGTCCATGATTTCCATCCCGCCGGGAATAATGCCAGCGCTGATAATATCGGAAACCGATTCGCCCGCTGCTTCTATACTGGCAAAATCCGCTAGGAGAACGCAAATCGATTCCGGCGCTTTGAGAATTCGCAGAGTAACTTCTGTGGCGATTCCTAAAGTGCCTTCGGAACCGACAAATACACCTGTTAAATCGTAACCGGGCATTTCGGGAATTTCGCCGCCCACATCGACAATTGAACCGTCGGGAAGTACCAATTTTAATCCTAAAACGTGATTCGTTGTGACTCCGTATTTGAGGCAGTGAACGCCGCCGGAATTTTCGGCAACGTTGCCGCCAATCGAACAAACAATTTGACTGGAAGGATCGGGGGCGTAGTAGAAACCCGCGCCGCTAACTGCTTGCGTTACCCAGTTATTAATTACTCCCGGTTGCACGATTACTTGCTGATTTTCTAAGTCTACTTTCAGGATTTTTCGCATCAGGGCAGTGACAATCAGCACGCAGTTTTCTACAGGTAAAGCGCCGCCGGAAAGGCCCGTACCAGCACCTCTAGCAACCCAGGGAATTGAGTTGCGATCGCATATTTTGACCGCTTGCGCCACTTCCTCGGTAGTTCGCGGCAATACCACCACGGCGGGGCGCTGCCGGTAGCTGGCGAGTCCGTCGCACTCGTAGACAATCAATTCTTCGCGGCGCTGTACGACGCCGTTTTTGCCGACTACAGCCTCGAATTCTTTAATAACGGGTTTCCAGTTGCGTTCTGTTTCTATGGCTATCATTAGTGAATTTAATTAGGGAACTATCAATAATATTGTTGCAAACTTTACTATTTTTGTGCAATTATTTTTCTAAGGGTTGCAATATTGACAAAGGGAAGGATCGGCAGTCTCTCGACCGTCGGGAAATAGTTTTTCTTTAGTATAACCGCACTTTTTGCATTTATAGATTGCCGATCGCGCTAGCTGAGTCGGAAAATAGCACAGTCCGCAGGGCAATCCGATTTTTGTCTCAGCAATATCGAATCCCGGCCAACCGCACTCCGGGCAGAATTGCATGAATTTTTTAACTAAATCGAGAGTGGCATTTTCGATGTTTTTCATCCGAGTTGGATTGTACATCGCCCGCATATCTGTTTCGATGTGAATTCTGCCGGTTGACGATTTTTTTAAGCCTGCTGTCACAGCGTCAAAAAATTGTTTTTCTGTCCTAATGCCCTTGACAATTTCGCCGTTACCGAGTGCAGCATCGCCAACTACAACCACCAGTGCGTGTTCGGGAAATCCAGCTTTTTTAGCAAAATCATCTGCTTCTTGTATACTGCAAACTAACTGGTGACTGTAGTTAGTGTCCGCAGACAAAGATTCGCCGATAAGTTCTAGATTGTTGGCTGTATCTAATAAAATTACTATTTCTCTATTTGCCGGCAGATACGGCATCATTGGGTGAGGGCCGAAAGTGCCTTCGCTGGCAAAGGCAAGAGTTTCGCCCGAACTTTCTAGAGCTTTTTCTGCTTTCTGGCGAGCCGCTTCTATTTGAGTTCCTAAGCGTTTAACTTCTCGGGTAAAAGTGCCGAATGCGTCAGTGTCAAACTCCGCAGGTACTAGGATATTTACGCCCAATTCTCGTTTCAAAATGGGAGCCATCACCCGTTCTTTTTGGTGCATCGTAGCAAGAACGGCGGTGCGATTTAATAATAGATGTGGATTCACAGACTCACAAACAAAAATTAGATATTTCCTAGTTGCCCCCAGTCACTCCCCCAGCTTGACCTCTGAGTACAAAAATTACTCCCGTCATAATCAGGCCCACGCCTACTAACCGCAGCGGCGGCAAAGGCTCGTTAAATACAATTTTGCCGCCCAAAACAGTAAACAAGTAACTTATTGACAGTAAAGGCGAGACTATGCTAATGTTGGCGCGAGACAAAACTACGATAAAGCCGATCGAAGAAACTGCATACAAACACAGACCTGCAACTATCAAAGGCTGAGTTGCCATTGCCATAACTTTTTCTACTAAATTAGCAGCGCCGATGGGCCCTAAGATTTTAGCTCCTGCCTTCAGACTAAATTGACCCACAACACTGCACAAAATAGCAGCAAGCAAAACTAGAAAAACGCCTCTATTCATTAGTTCACCAACATAATACTACGATATAGAATGGCTAGACAAAAACTCTCCTTAACAGCTTAGATTAAGTTTTATTGAGTTTTGTTCGCCACCCATATTTTAAACATACATACTGGAAATGCAAGTATTGTCGCCAACAAGAGTGAAACAAACATATGGCAGAAGAGACCAACGCAAGCGGGGAATACACTCTCGAACTCTCGATACTCATGCCTTGCCTGAACGAGGCAGAAACTTTAGAAGTCTGCATAGAGAAGGCGCTGAAATCGCTGCGCGAACTTGATATTGCCGGTGAGGTCATCATAGCAGACAACGGCAGCACTGACGGTTCTCAAGATATCGCTACGAGAATGGGAGCCCGAGTCGTACCCGTAGCAGCCAAAGGCTACGGCAGCGCCCTGATGGGGGGCATCATAGCCGCGCGCGGAGTGTATATTATCATGGGAGACGCTGACGACAGCTACGACTTTTCCAACCTCGGCGCCTTTGTCGAAAAATTGCGGGGAGGGTGCGATTTAGTGATGGGAAACCGCTTTCAAGGGGGCATCAAACCGGGGGCAATGCCGCCGCTGCACAAATATTTAGGAAATCCGGTGCTGACGTGGGTTGGGCAGCTATTCTTCTCAAGTCCCGCCGGCGACTTTCACTGCGGGTTGCGCGGTTTCAGGAGAGACTCAATTTTGAAACTGGACTTGCAAACAACGGGGATGGAATTTGCTAGCGAAATGGTCGTCAAAGCCTCTCTGTACAAGTTGGCGATCGCTCAAGTCCCAACGGTACTTTCTCCCGACGGCCGCAGTCGCCCGCCGCACCTGCGAACTTGGCGAGATGGCTGGCGGCACCTCCGATTTTTGCTGCTTTACAGTCCCCGGTGGCTGTTTCTGTATCCCGGTACTGCGCTGATGATTTTGGGCTTAATTGTGAGCATTTGGCTGTTGCCCGGTACTCAAAAAATCGGAGGAATCAGCTTTGACGTACACACGCTGCTTTATAGTTCGATCGCAATTATCGTCGGTTTTCAAGCAGTAACTTTCGCTTTCTTCACCAAAGTTTTCGCCATCAGCGAGAAACTGCTGCCCGAAGACCCCAAACTCAACAAAATATTTCGCTATGTCACCCTAGAGACAGGATTGCTTGTCGGAGTCACGCTGATATTAATCGGAATAGTTGGCTCGTTCTTGTCATTAACTATATGGAGGGAAACAGCTTTCGGTCCTCTAGACTCTTCTAAAACTCTGCGTTTGGTTATTCCCTCGCTCACTTGCCTCACCGTCGGTTTGCAGATGGTTCTTTCCAGCTTTTTTCTCAGCGTCCTGAGCTTAAAACGCAGGTAATAAAAATCCACATAAAATTTCGTTCTACCACCTAAATTAGGGTAGCACAATTGCTCTGCTTATCAAAATAGTTCCCACTGCCCATTAAGCTATGTTAGATTTTTGTATGTTTGGTGCGATCGAGTCCGGTTAACTAATTAGAGATAAGTTTGCAGTCAAGACTTGATTCCTCAAAGGTTTCAAGGACTGACTCCCAACATTTTGAGCGTAGCTGATTAGCCGGAATTAATATCATTCCATTCTCAATATAAAATCTCAAATCTATATGACAGTAACTGAAGACAAATCGAGCGAGTATATTGGCCCAAAATTAGGCGGTTTCGCAACTCGACTATCTTGGTACGCTCGCCAAAAAATGTTTGATTTGCTCGTGGCATTAGCCAATCCAAACGCCGACACAACAGTGCTCGATGTAGGAGTCACTTCCGACCGCCGCGAAGATTGCAACTTCTTTGAAAAACTCTATCCATATCCCCACAAAATCACCGCAGTCGGTATGGAAGATGCTGCGTTTTTAGAAGAAGAATATCCAGGTTTAAAATACGTCCGTTCTGATGGATTAAGCTTGCCATTTCCCGACAAAAGTTTTGATTTAGTCGTGAGTTTTGCCGTAATCGAACACGTCGGCAGTCGGACTCAGCAACAAGCTTTTGTTCGGGAACTTTGCCGTGTCGGCAAAACTTGCTGCATCACAACTCCCAACCGCTGGTATCCCGTAGAATTCCACACTGCTGTTCCCCTAATACACTGGCTTCCCCCCTCTTGGTTTCGAGCTTTGCTGAGAGCGATCGGCAAGAACTTTTTTGCTAAAGAGGAAAATCTCAACCTTTTATCCGAGAAAGATGTGTTAAAGATGCTGCCAGCAGATGCTGAAGTTTCTACCAGACATTTTCGGCTGCTGGGTTTGATATCTAATCTCCTTTTTTATGTCATGTAAATAGTTGCTAAGCTGTTACGCATTTAAACCACCGGGCGGGGCCTGTAGGGTGCGTCAGAAGCGAACACTTACGCTTACAAGGGAAACGAGAAAGGGCTGACGCACCCTACAATACTTTTTTATGTCATGTAAATAGTTGCTACTTACTCTGAACTCCCAAATCCAGCACAAAATTTTCTCCGTCTTCATAAAGTTTTTTTCGGGTTTTTGCAAGTTGCTGCACGTTATCCCGAAAGTCGTGAGAGAGTTGTGATTGCAGTCGAAACCAAGATGACAATCCAGGCCCTGAAGTATCTACATCTGCGGGATGATTGAGACTCCAAGACGAATAAGCTATGTATCTAATCGATTGTGAAACTAGATAAGTTGCTAAAGCTTCAGGGCCTTTGAATACAGGCATTCCGGGAGGTAAACTCGCTCCTCCCGGCCAGTCTGCGAGGAAAATTTGATTGCGTTTAAAATCGAGGATAAAAGGTGCATCTAGCCTGGTTAAAACTGTTTCTCCCTGTGGAATAGACTGTTGCAGTGCTGCATACTGCGACTTTTGCTTAGCTGAAAGTAAAGATGGATTCGTGAGTCCGAATTGAATGTTTTTTACATAAGCCGAATAAGTTTGTTTGGTGATATCCCAATCGTAGCTGATTGCGAGACCTGCACAAAATACAGCAGCAATAAAAAAGTTGGCTACTTTGTTTTTATTGAATGCTCCTGTATCAGTCATGGCGATCGTAATTAATATGATAATTGCCGGGAACAGGTGAGAGAATGAATAGCGAAAAGGGTCGGCATTTTCGGTAAGTACGCCTACAGCAACTGTTGCCAATCCCGCTGCAACTGTCATAGATAAAGCTGCTTGGCGGTTCGAGAACGAACGTTCTTCGGGTAAATTGCCAAACTTCAGAGGTCGGACGCTCAAGCTCAAACAGCCGAGCAATATCAGTACAAAAATGTAGATGCCTCTGAATGCTGCGAGGGCTGTTTTAACAGTTCCCAAAAGTGACGAGCCTGATTTGAAAGTAATGCCGTAGGCGGAGGCGTGATAGCCTTTTCCCAAAAGAGGATACAGTAAAGTGCCTGACGATTGATACAAAGAAATCATCCAAGGTAGGAGAAATATTCCCACTAATACTGTCGCCAGCCCGAATTCCCATACAACTTTGAGTTTTGTATGGGAACTGATAAAATAGCAAAGGTAGCTAACTGCAAATACAATGGCAGAGGCGGGAATTAGGGAAGATTTTAAAGTACAAAGTGCTGCCGAGATTAAAGCGATAATACAAGCATTGGAAACCCAAGAGTTGCGTTCTATTTCTTTACTGTCAAGCGTCCTGAACAAACTTACAAATAAAGCGACTGGCAGCATCATACTTGTACTGTTTGCCTTGGGTACAGCAATCAAGAGTACAAATAAGATTGTAAAGATTACTCGTCTTGTCGAGGCTGGATTTTTGTGAAAAAAGCCAATAATTAGTCCAACAGTAATTATCAGCGCCAAACCAGGGTCTATGATGTTTAAATTAGTGTCAGAAAGTACGCTGACAATGAAAGTATGGAGAAATGACTGTCCCCCCAAAGATATCATTCTTCTTTCACTAAAAGGCTCTAGACCCATCGAGCCGAGTTGCAACATTTTGTGGGGAAATACTAAGTAAGCGTGGTAGTCATCGCTGGTATTAAACCCGTCAGCATAAACCATGTTTGCAAAGTTGACTCTGCCTGTATAAATCCATCCCGCGTATTGGATTAAAATCAGTATACTGACTGTGGCAAGACCTGCTAAGATGATTTTATCTTTGCGACTTTCTTGAAATAGCTGTGAGAGATTGGTGGCGATTGATTGTCTGTGATTTACCAAATCTACTAGACAATAAATGAGTCCCAAACCTAAAAAAAATAAAATTGTGGTTTGGGAAATAGTCCGCGTGGCATTTAAAATGCCGCCAATTAGAACGCTAAAGGCTAGACCCCAAGCGGCCCTTTGTCCCCAGTCTATTCGCTGGTTGGGAAACAGGATGTGGTTGAGGACTTTTCCCCAGCCTGTGAGGGATAGTAGCAGGCATATTCCCCAGGAGAATGATATTAGGTAGGAAATCATTGGTGTCAAGGTGCGATCTATTCAATAGTTAACTTCTGAGGTGATTATTTGTCAAGTGCTTGGTTTTTTTTTGAAGGGTTTTTGATTGTGGGCGATCGCAGGAGCCTATTTTCGCACTATCGGGTATAATTGAATAGGTAGATATAATAATTTTCAATAGCTATGAACTATGAAAACTCAAGAAATTCGCGAGAAATTCAAGTGATATCTCGATTGCTTATCTCCTGAACGGCTACTCGTTGCTGCTGATTTATGAGCTTATTTAACAGAACGTGAAAGCAATGAAGCTACGACGAAAAAAATATTGAATTTTTCCAGTTTTTTTGAAACATTTAATAAAGGCTAAAAAGATGTAGCAGCGGCTAAGCTGACTTCAGTTAAGCAACTAAACCGAAAATAGTGATAAAAATCTAAAGTTTTCTTCACTTGTTCTTAGCTTAGATGCTCAAAATGGTTATAATAGTAAAATAAACAATAGTTGATATTAGCTATGCAGCGAATATTTGAGGCTATATTAAAGGGAAATCTTTTAGAATGGGCTAATGAGTTTCCAAGACAAGGCGATCGCCCTGTCAGAGTTTACGTTACTTTACAAGAAGAGCGCTCGACTTTAAGTGCGGAGTTTCGCCGTCAGAGAATAGTTGAAATATTGGAAAAAATTGCAGCAAATAATGTCTTTGCTGATATTAGCAATCCAGTGGAATGGCAGCGAGATTTGCGTCAAGATCGTCCACTTCTAGGTAGGGATTAATAATAGAATATCGCGCTTGGGGAAGAAAAGGGCGATCGCACTTCCAGCCCAAATCAGTATATATTAGAGTTAGAGCTAAAAAATACCAGTAAAAAGTCTATGCCGACTTATAATGAGGTACTGACTCAAGTTCAACGTCTCGCCCTGTCTGACCAACTCCGATTATTAGAGGAATTGAGAAAGATCGTTCATCAGGGGGTTGAAGTTGAAGGCGATGATGAGGTGGTTTCAGCCCAAGAGATAGCGGAAAGTCAAGCAGCATTGGCAGATTATGTCGCGGGGCGCGATCGGGGCATATCCTCAAAAGAATTTAAATTGAAGCTGCGTCAATCGGTGATTCCTAAGCCCAACCGCAGTATTTTAGAACTGGAAGGTTTGGGTAAGGAAATTTGGAATGGGATTGATGCTGGAGAATATGTGAATCAGGAACGAGATTCATGGAATGGATAGCTTAGCGACATAACTCATAACTAGAAATTGTTATATAATAGCTTCAGATTCAAAAATCTCAACATAAAGCCTATGTCTACTTATAGCGAGGTACTGAGTCAGGCTCAAAGTCTCACTCCTGACGAGCAACAACAACTTTTAGAAGTATTGTCAGAATTAATTCGTCAGCGGGAAATAACCCAAACTCAGGGTAAACGATCGGAAATTGATGCAGCACTGATTGAAATGGTACAAGATCCAGAGTATCAAGCTCAAGTGCTACAGATGGAGGCTGAGTTTGCGGTAGCGAGTTGGGAAGCGTTGCAATTGGGAGAATCTCCTGTATGAACCGGGGAGAAGTCTATGATGCTAGACTTGAACCTGTTGAGGGTTCTGAACAAGGAGGAACCCGTCCTGTTATCATCGTTAGTCGAGCTACAATCAATACATATAGCCCTGTAGTTTTGGCTATTCCCTGCACTACTTATCAAACTGGTAAGCGAGTTTATCCCACTCAGGTATTAATTAAAGCTCCCGACGGTGGGTTAACCAACGATTCTATCGCTATGGCAGATCGAGTACGGGTGTTATCTAAATCTCGTTTATTGAGTTTACGAGGAATGCTTAGTGATGAAGCAATACTTCTGCTGAATCAAGCTTTATTAATTGCCTTGGATTTGCCTGGTCAAGTTTAATTGCACTTTGGGAAGAAAGGGCGATCGCATATTTATTGACCGTTCTTTACATGATGTTCAACATAAGAACGCAGCACAGCATTCATCAGAGATTGATAGCCTTTTCCTTGGTTTTTAAACCAATCTAATACATCGCTATCAACTCTTAAAGAAATAGCTTGTTTTGTGAGGGGTTCTACCAATTTTGCTTGTTCCCAAAAACTCGCATCTAACTCAGGAATATCAGAGGTATCGATCGCAGATTCTGGAATATTTTCTAATTCTTCAAGTCGTTTGGGCGAGATAGTCATAGTAGGTATTTTTTTCTTGACGAGTGGCTTTTCTTGCAGAGATGATGCGGATAGATCCATTTCTTTCAGTATGCGCTACAGTGACGATAACGACACCTTGTATGGCACCAATACTGATTTCTCGGATTTCTCCGTAGTCGAAACGCTCATCAATGGCATTAAAAACGATTCCGTCAAAGATTTCTTGAGCTTCTTCAAAGCTAATGCCATGTTTTTTGAGATTTTGGGCGTTTTTATTTTCATCCCATTCAAACTGCATAGTGTATATACAAAACGTATCTACTTATAATATAGCAGAATGGCGATCGCACTTCGGGAAGAAACGGGCGATCGCACTTTGGGGAAAATAAGGGCGATCGCGCTTGGGGAAGATAAGGGCGATCGCACTTCCTTCGATCCTAAATTGCTATAATAACAATCAGCAAAAAAATCTTAATGCAGAGTCTATGTCTACTTACAGCACGGTACTGACTCAGGTTCTAAAACTTGCACCAGATGAGCAACTACGATTCATCTCTGAATTGTTTGCACATATTCGTCAACGGGTGATTCTATCACCCAAGCGCAGTATTTTAGAATTGGAAGGTTTGGGTAAGGAAATTTGGCATGGGATTGAAGCTCAAGAATATGTGAATCAGGAAAGAGATTCATGGAATGGATAGCTCAGCTACAAGGACAAGTTGTCGGATTGGATACTGCGCCGCTGATTTATTTCATCGAGCAAAATCCTACCTAATTTGCTATTATTTATTGATAATCCCACAAACTAGGAGATTAAGATGCAAGTCAAAGATATGACAGTTGAGCAACTGCGAGACTTGATTCGACATACCGTTGAACAGTGCTTAGAAGAGTATTTTGGCGATCCTGATTCGGGTTTAGAAGTTAAGGAAGAAGTCAAACAGAAATTGCTAGAGTCACGCTCAGCGCTGTCCAAGCAGGAGAAGTAGTATCCCGCTAGGAGAAGTTTATAAAAAACTTGGCGTAAAATTGTTATAGAATAGGTTGGGGAAAGTAGAGTAAAGGAGAAAAATATATGAGTACGCAGCGCTGGGATGATGATAGGCTAGACCGTCTCGCTGACAGAATAGAGAGTATAGCTAGCATAGCGGAGAGTAATGCTCGCGTGATTCAAGCTTTAGCTAATGTGGCAGCAGAGGCAAGGGAAGAAAGGCAGCAGTTATTTCAAAGGATGGATCAACAGCAGGCTAATATTGACCGACAACAGGCTGAAATTGTGGGTTTGAGAACTGAGACGGTGCGGATGCTTGATATCCTCTTAAATCAGCGCAATCAGGGGGATAATCCAACTGCTTAATCAAGGTCGATCGCACTTTGGGAAGAAATGGGCGATCGCTTAATGTACGCCAAGGAACTAAAATTGAACTTATCCTAAAAAGTAGAGTACAGGAGAAAAAATTATGAGTACAGAGCGTTGGGATGATGATAAGCTAGATCGTTTGGCTAGCATGGTAGAGAGTAACGCCCGCGTCATTCAAGCTTTAGCTAATGTGGCAGCAGAGGCAAGAGAAGAACGGGAGCAGTTATTTCAAAGGATGGATCGACAGCAAGAAGAAATTGTGGGTTTGAGGATTGAGACGAGACGGATGCTTGATATCCTCTTAAATCAGCGCAATCAAGATGATAATCCAACTGCTGAATAAAGCGCGATCGCACTTTGGGAAGAAAAGGGCGATCGCACTTTGGGATATAAGGGCGATTTATTTACTCATCATCATACTTAGACAACCACATTGCGATGAGAATTCCTGCTATTCCACCGGCAGAAAAACCTATGGTTAATGGAACATTTAGAAAGCCGGCTACAGCAACTCCAATTCCCATAGCCGATCCTCCTGACTGAAGAACTGCATCTACAAATTTTCTCCTAATAATTGCTTTTTGTTTTTTATTAAGAATAGCTCGATTTTTTATACTTTTAGTTAACATACCTAGGAGCGCAATAGTAGCTTCTCTAGATACTCGATCTACGATGGCTGTAAAAAGATTTCCCAGCCATTGCTTCCCGTCAGGTGTGGTTTTACTTGTATTATCTATTGCAACTACTGGAATCCGGTATGACATCTTACCATTATTTATCTCCTCTGCTATTAATTTTCGGATAATTTGTGTTTTTTTGGTCAATTTTGTTTGATATTCCGAGGCTTTAACGTTATTGGCAAAAGTAAAAACAATCACAGCATATTGCCAAACTATAGGTCCCAAAGCCTCTGAAATAATCTTAATCGATCGCCTATCGTTTTCCGGTCTCGTTTCATCAAGCCTGCTAACATATAACATAGAGTCAGGATATGGAACTTTAGAACGGATGAGGTTTATATAAGCTTGCTCGTTTCCACTTCCATCACATAGACCAGGAGTGTCAAAAACAGTAGCTTTAATTTCATTTATTTCAAAATTAAATCCAACAACATCTGCTGTTTCTGACTCATAATCATTAACTTTAGATACTTCTTTACCTACCAATGAGTTGACAGTGCTAGACTTGCCCCATCCTGTGCGACCTACTACAAAGAATACCAGCCGTTTTTTTGTATTATTAGCCAGCATTCTTTCAATAGCTTGAACAAAATTTCTGCCGATTTCGTCAGTCATGATACTTATTGAATTTAATAATAAAGTTAAGAATTGTTTTCCTGTAGAGTAACTACAGTCATTAAAGTATATTTTATGACTAAATATAAGCCCGATCAGTCAGAAATGTCGGGACTTTCCCCGACAACCCGATCGCAAATGTCGGAATTATGTCGGAATTATGTCGGAAATGTCGGAAATGTCGGATATAATATGACAAATCCCAGCACACGACTGACCTATGGACATCGCCGAAGTCTTGAAACTCGCAGACGAACTAATCTTCGCCAAGACGGGAGAACACATAGACTATCTGCAAAAGGCTATCCTCGAAGGGACATTCCAAGGTCGAACATACCCACAAATTGCTGACGCGACTCATTCCAGTGAAGGTCATACTAGGGATATCGGTTCGGAATTATGGCAAATATTTTCAGAGGGATTCGGAAAAGAGATTACTAAAAGAAATTTTCGAGCAATAATAGAAAAGGTAGAGTTTAACAATTTTTCATCGGCTACCGTTAAAGGAGATGTGACAGTTAATAACGTCAACTTTTGTCATGAAAAAGCGAGGAATCCAAATCCTCCCCCAAACCCCCAACAAACCCCAACTCAACCCCACATCGACTTAGGCGACGCACCAGAAATCTTCAGGTTTTTTCATCGCACAACCGAACTTTCCACCCTCGAAAACTGGATAACACAGGATCGCACTCGCCTCATCGCACTCCTTGGAATCAGCGGCATCGGCAAAACAACCCTCTCCCTCGGCCTCGTCAACCAAATCAAAACCGGCTTCGATTACGTCATCTATCGCAGCCTCCGCTTTTCCCCAACCCTAGAAGCAACCCTCACCAACCTGCTGCAAATCTTTCCCCAACCAACAGAAACTCCCCAAAACATAGACACCAAAATTTCCCAACTCCTCAACCACCTACGCAACAATCGCTGTCTGATAGTCCTCGATGACGTGCAAATGCTTTTTTGTAGCGGACAACCCCCAGGAGAATACAAATCTAAATGTGAAAATTATCAGTTATTTTTTAAACTTATTGCCGAAGTTTGTCATCAGAGTTGTTTCATGTTAAATAGTTCCGAAAAACCTAGAGAATTTGTCCGTTTAGAAAAAGCATATCATCCCGTTCGCTCCTTAGAATTGGGAAGTTTAGGAATAGCAGCTAAAGATATTTTGCAGTCAGAAAAGTTATCCGATGAGGAAACATGGGAAACATTGATTGATATTTATCAAGGCAATCCCCTGTGGTTGGAGTTGACTGCAACCCTGATTCGAGAGTTATTTGGGGGTAGGGTGGCTGAGTTTTTGCAGTGCGAAATGCCGATTTTAGATGAAGGGTTGCAATTTCAGTTATCTCAACAATTTCAGCGCTTGACTCCGCCGGAATTGGCTGTGGTGACTCACTTTGCCAGTCAAGCTGAACCTGTTGCTGTGTCATATTTTATTAACAAAATACCCTTGTCGTCGTCTGAGTTAGTCAATGCAGTGCGATCTCTTAGAAATCGGTTTTTATTGGATGCAATAGAAGAGGAACAGATAATTTTGTTTAGTTTGAATCCCGTGTTGAAACAGTATGTGCAAAGTCGGTATCTTTCTAATTGATATCAAATTAATTAGATGAAACGGCGGTTGAAACCGCGTCTACACAAACGAAGTCCGCCTCCGCGGACTGAAGAAAATAAGATAATTTCAAAGCCCCGGTCTCAATACGGTTTACTTAACACTATTTATGCCCGGAGATCCCCCTAAATCCCCCTTAAGAAGGGGAGTAGGGGTTGACTTTGAGAGCTTTCTTGTCCCCCCCTTTTTAAGGGGGGTTAGGGGGGATCGGTCTTAATTGAACCGTATTGGGCCCGGTCTTATTCAACCCGCGGAGGCGGGTTTTGTCTGTATAGACGCGGTTTCAACCGCCGGGTATTATGCCTGATTCTGTAAGTGCGATCGCACCCACTCTCTAAACTCTCTAATTCTCGCATTCTCCCCTTTGTCCAAATCTAGCTGCATAAACCGTGCGAGTTCTTTCACAGGAAATGAGCCAAATGCCACACTCGTTTCCGACTCGACATAACCCGTATCAGTTAAAATATTAACTGTCAGTTTTCCTTTTTTCCAAATCCAAATCTCCGGTACTTTTAACTCGGCATAAACAGCCACTTTGTTGATAGATGAACTTGTCAAATCCATTTCCACTACTAAGTCTGGTGGCGGGTCATTTTTGAGATCAATAGTTAATTTACCCCGCATAAAAGCTTCATTTTGGATATAGAAACATTCATCAGCTTCGTTGCCAGCTTTTTTCGGTTCCGAACGCCAAGTAGATGATTTTAATCCGATAATTTCAATCCCAATTTCCTCAGAAAGCGCTACAATTAGTCGTCCGAGAGTCCAGCTATACCTTTCATGTTCTGGTAAAGGTACTATTAGTTCTAAAGTCCCCTGATAGTAAGTCATGCGCGGGGTTGAACGTTCCGCAAATATTTCTAACAACTGTTCGTAGGTTTCCCAACTGATATCGTGTAAAACCAGGCAAGAACCTGCAATATCTTCTTTAGTATCTCTCAGAGTTTGAAGCATTGAAAATACTCCTGCGAAATCGCCTTGATTTGTTTTGATACTTAACTTTTTTATCCTTTCAATCCGGCATTTATGCAAACAGAAATCTACCTTTAGGTTGAGGGACAATTCGCCATAATTGCTGAGCAGTCTCAATCCACTCCTGCATAATCACCTCTACATTTTGCAATGCTTCTTGATAAGTTTCACCATCGGCGGCGCAGCCAGGTAATTCAGGCACTTCGGCAATAAATGATCGAGCGTCATTACTCCAGTAAATGATGATTTCGTACTTCATTATCCCAAGCTAATTAAAGGTTTATCTGGTTTTTGTCCTAATTCTTTGCAAAACTCTAGATAATCATCGATCGAACTTTGCAATTCTTGGCGAACTTCCTCGATAGTTTGTGCTTGAAAGGTCACTACATCATTAATATCGAGGACTCGCCCGAAAATAATTTCCGCTTCTAAATCTATTTCAATGCTAGCACTGTAACCCTTGTAAATTATCATGGCTGTAATACTTCTTCCTGTTTCAATAGCGGAGGGGCGATCGCCTGTTATTCTATTTCAACATCGATCGGCTTGAGCTTTTGACTTAATTAATTAGCAGACTTTAACTGCACCCGAATAGCTGATATTATCTTCTCTTGCCAAGCTGGGTCATCAAGTTTTATAGTAACTTTGCGGGGGCGGGAACGCCGCCGATCCATATAGGCATAGAAAGCTTCGCGATCGTCTCGGTGGGTGAGAATGTATCGCTTTAGTTCGCGATCGCTCATTGCAGCATAATTGACATTACTCATGGTTCAATACTCCCATCAGGTTGAATCTCAAACTCAATTTATTCGATTTGTCCTGCCAAGATAAATAGATTGAGAGTTCGTTCATCTAAACGCACTATGTGAATTGGGTGGAACATCACGTTGGTAAGTAGATGACACAGCCGATATAAACTCCGCAACTGTTCTGTTGTTGGTTCCCTCATGCACTTATTATCATAGAATTCAATAGTTGTAAACACTCATTTTCTCCATCCCAAATAAAAGGTAGAGCAGGCAAAATGCCTGCTCTACTATATCATAACCCTATTCTACCCCTTCAATCCGGTCTTCCACCTCCTGATAAAGTTCACGCAACCTGTCCAAATTACTCTCGCTAGTCTCCCAATAACCCCGGCCATTCACCTCAAGCAAAGTGCTGACAATCTTGCGGAAAGAATGAGGATTCAGATTCAGCAAACGCTTCTGCATCTCCTCATCTTGGATAAACGTACCGTTCACATCCTCATACACCCAATTATCCACCGCGCCCGCAGTCGCACTCCATCCAGTAGTGTTCACCAGACGCTTAGAAATCTCCCGCACACCTTCATAACCGTGCGACAACATCCCCTCGTACCACTTCGGATTCAGCAGCTTAGTCCGCGAATCTAAACGCACGGTTTCTGATAGCGTCCGCACCTGCGCGTTGGCTGTTGTTGTATCAGCAACAAAGGATGTTGGTTTCTTCCCATCTGCGCGCAAACTGCCGATTAATTTAGTCGGATCTGAGTCGAAATAGTGCGACACGTCGGTTAGGGAAATCTCGGCAGAATCCAAGTTTTGGAATGTCACTTCCGCAGTTTTCAAGGATGATTCAAAAATCTGCCTGTCTTGTTCCATTGTTCCCGGATTGTCGGAAGAAAAGGCGAAGGATTTGCGAGTTAAGTACATTTCCTGCAACTCGGCTTCGCTTTCCCAGGTGCTGTTTTCCACCGCCAAGTTGACGTTAGATGAATAGGAACCAGAAGCATTGGAAAACACGCGGGTTGCTGCTTGTCGCAGGTTGATTCCCATTTCTTCCGCTTGCTTCAGGGCGTGTTTGCGGACAAAGTTCATCTCTAACGGTTCGTCGGCTTCCGCTGCCATTTTCACGGCTTTATCTAACAAGTTCATTTGGTTGATGAACAAGTCGCGGAATACGCCGGAACAGTTAATTACTACGTCGATCCGAGGGCGTCCCAACTCTTCTAAAGAAAGCAATTCGAGTTTGTTTACCCGGCCCAATGCGTCGGGAACTGGCTTCACTCCCACCATCCACATTACTTGGGCGAGGGATTCGCCGTAAGTCTTGATGTTGTCGGTTCCCCAGAGCACAACGGCGATCGTTTCTGGGTAATTTCCGCCGTTATCAACGCGCTGTCTTTCTAATAGCCGATCGACTACAACCTTAGCAGACTTAATCGCCCCCGTGGTGGGGATTGACTGCGGGTCCAAAGCGTGCATATTCTTCCCAGTCGGCAAAACATCCGGGTTGCGAATCGGATCGCCGCCCGGGCCGGGGACAATGTATTCGCCTTCTAGGGCGCGCAACAGTGCGCCCAATTCGTTGTCGGCGCAAACTTGCTGCAAGCAGAATTCCAGATACTCAAACAGCGGTTTAATCAAATCTGGATCGACTTTTTTGTAACCGGCTGCGTGCAAGGATTCAATCCAAGGTGTTTTTTTGCCCATGTTGAAGAAATTCAACTTGGAAACCAGGGAAACTCGACCCTCAGCATCGGTTTGTTCTTTCACTAAAGCGCTAACGGCATCGCGACAGGCTAAGGTGATGTTTTGCAGCAATTCAACATCTGCTAAAATGCCTTTGTCGTTGTTGGTGTAGATATCGTCAATATTCCGATCGCAACTTAGAGCAATAATCCGCGACAAACTGACTAATCCGTCTTCTTCCCGGTCTAAATTAGCAATGTTAACCAAAGTTGCGATCGCCTCTTCCGCAGTCGGCGGCTTACCGATCACGTGCAAACCGCAAGGTAACAACCGCGACTCAATCTCCATCAACTTGCGGTAAACCAAGCCAACTAAATTATCCCGTTCTTCCGCAGTCATGCCCGCAGCAACCCCCCCTGGCCCCCCCTTGGTAAGGGGGGGTTGGGGGGGGTCAGGAGGTAGGGCGATATCCTTATCCAAATTCACCAAACGGCACTTCTCGACGATCGCATCCACGATCGGCACACCGCGCCCCGTATCTTTCAAACTTTGATAAGAAGCAATCAACTCGCTGAGTTCCTGCAAACCTTTGTACAACCCAGCATTTTCAGCCGGAGGAGTCAGATAGCTGATAGTTTCAGCATAACTGCGGCGCTTAGCAATTGTTGCCTCGCTGGGATTATTAGCAGCGTAATAATAGAGGTTAGGAATCTTGCCGATCAAACTGTCGGGATAACAATCCACAGACATTCCCATCTGCTTACCCGGCATGAATTCCAGCGAACCGTGAGTGCCAAAGTGCAGCACCGCATCCGCACCCCAAATGCGCTCTAAATACGTGTAGTAAGCAGCAAAACCGTGGTGCGGACTAGCAGAACGAGAGAATAACAACCGCATCGGATCGCCTTCGTATCCAAAAGTCGGTTGCACTCCGATAAACACGTTGCCGAAATGTTTCCCAAAAATCAGCAAATTTTGTCCGTCGCTGTTCAAATTCCCCGGAGGTGGCCCCCAATTTTCTTCCAAACGTTCCGAGTAAGGAGTGAATTCTTCATACTCAGCTACGGACATCCGGTAAGCAATATTTAATTCCGGGCTTTGGTATTGGGCTGTTGCGTCGTGGATGACTTCTTGCATCAGTTTTTCGGCGGAATCCGGCAGTTCTGGCAAGTCGTAGCCGTTGCCTTTTAAGGCTTTCATTACTTCGTAAATCGAGCCGAAAACGTCCAAGTAAGCGGCTGTTCCGACGTTGCCTTTGTCGGGTGGGAAACTGAAAACTGTAATCGCAACTTTCTTATCTAATTTTGGTTTGCGGCGCAGCATTGCCCATTTCATGGCGCGCTGGGAAATCGCTTCGATTCTATCTTGCAGCGCGATCGCCTTGCCAGTTGCACCGTCTCTTCCCGACACAATAATCGGTTCGATCGCACCATCCAACTCAGGAATCGCCACTTGCAAAGCAACTTGAATCGGGTGCAAACCTAAATCGCTATCTTCCCATTCTTCTGTTGTTTGGAAAACCAGCGGCAAAGCCACCATGTAAGGGCAGTTTAGCTTTTTCAAAGTCTCGATCGCCTTTGGGTGATCTTGTTTCGCCGGGCCGCCCACCAAAGCAAAACCAGTCAGAGAAACCACCGCATCAACGATCGGCAGAGGCGTCACACCTTTCGCCCCAACTTCCAAGAAAAAAGTTTCCACAGGTTTCGAGAAGTCCAAACCGCCGGCAAAAATCGGAATCACCCGCGCGCCCATTGCCTCCAATTCCTGCACCATTGCTACATAGTGCGCGTCATCTCCTGTTACTAAGTGAGTGCGCTGCAACACTAAACCAATGCAAGGTGCGAGGGGATCTTTGAGGTCAGCAGAAATATCTTTGCGGGCATTAAACCAAGTTAGATATCCTTTTACATCCTCAAACATGGACGGTGCTAAAGGATGCCAAATCCCCATGTCTAGGTAAACAACCGGTTCTTGGAAAGTTGCCTTTGACAAATCTTTGAAGACATATTTCTGCGACAGCATCAGCAAGAAGTTTTCCAAGTTTTCTTGGGAACCTCCCAGCCAATATTGGAAACTCAGCATGAAATTGCGGGCGTCTTGGGCTTTGTCAAGAGGCAAATATTTCAGAACTTTCGGCAAAGTTTGCAGCAGTTTCAGCATTCCGTCTTGGAAGGAACTGCCGGATTTTTCCTTCCGTTTTTTCATGAATTCGCCGATCGCACTTTTGCTTTGTCCCAACTGTGCCATCGAGAAACTGCCCATTTTATTCAGCCGCATCACCCCCGGCATCGACGGGAAGACGACGGCGACATCCAATTTGTCGCGCACCGGTTCTACCGCCGCTACCACTTTTTCGGCCAAATCTTCGATAAAAATTAGAGAAGCTATAAATACGTTGGCATCAGCGACATCCCGCTTGAAAGCTTCGTAGTTTTCCGGGCTGCGGAGTTCTTCGATCAGGTAGCCGCTGATTTCGATCGCCAAATTCTGATTTTTGTTGTTGATCGATCGAACCGCTGCCGACAGGGCGCTTTGATACTGCGGTTCCAGTACGACATAGACCACCTTGAGGAGCGATCGCCCCTGCAAGTTTTCCGGCACGATGTGGCGAATAGTGGGCTTGACGTGAGTGAACATCCGGTTAGGCTCCTTTAAGATGCTGTTTTCGGCAATCGGGAATTTTTTATCCCATAAGCATTTTTACCAGAAAACGCTTGCCATTAGGTGATTTGAGCCTGCACATGACACAATTCGACAAATTTAGGCCAACTTTTCGTTACATTTTTTTATAAATTCCTTGAGCAAATACTCCAATTTTTATTTACAAAAATTTACTTGACAAAATTTATTTTGTGTGTTTAATTATTTGGTTGAGTAAAAATAATTAAAAATTAACCAACCATTGAGGAAGAAATCCGGAAAAAAGTTCCAAGTTTTGTAGAATTGATAGCACTTGCTATAGAGCAATTAACTGAGGGGAAAAAGGCATAATTTGTGAAGGCAGAATGTAGCCTTCGGATAATTGCTGAGTCACAAAAAGTGATATTATACCAGGAACTTAAAACCATTTCATAACGTCTGTTTTTTGTAAATTCCCGATCGGCGATCGAATTCAGGGAAAACTAATGGGTATTCACGATCGAACTCATCAAAACCTTAGAGGGAAACATGGCTAACTACGCAATTTTCGACGAACAATTCTACCTCGCCTCATATCCTTGGGTCAAACCAGCGATTGATGCAGGAGTAATTCAATCCGGGAGAGAACACTTTGAAAAATTCGGTCAAGCCGGCGGTTTAACCAAAGTATCGCGTTATTTTGACGAAAATGCTTACCTTGCTGGGAATCCAGACCTAGCACCCTTTGTCCGCACAGTCAATCCAAACGCACCTTTTGCGACCGGCCTCGATCACTTTATCCAGTTCGGTTACGATGAAGGACAGCGCCGCGCCCAAGTATCGCCCGAATACAACGAAAGCTTTTATTTAGCAAACAACTCTGAACTCCAACCGTTCATTCAGAACGGAACTTTCAAATCAGGCTACCAGCATTTCATTCAATTCGGCTCAAAAGAAGGTCGGTTTGGGACTTCATTTTTTGAACCGGAATACTTAAAAGAAAACCCCGATATCGTGCCGTTTGTCAACTCTGGAAACTTGAGAACCGGTCGGGAACACTACTTCAATTTCGGGAAAAACGAGCCAAGCCGCAACGCAACTTTTGTCGGCAGCCGCAGCAACGATATTCTCACAGGAGTTGGGGTGGGGAATACCGAACTCGTGGGAGTTGAAGTAGGTATCGATCCCCGAGGAAACCGGCAGTATGAAAGCTTTGGAAGTAATGAGTTTGATGTCCTGATCGGCAGTCCGGGAGTTGATACATTCGTACTGGGAGTTCCTGCTACAGCCGGGAATGTAACTGCGAACCCGCTGTATTTGGGTAACGGTCAAGCTACTATTCGGAACTTCAACGTAGCAGACGATTTTATCCAACTGCAAGGAACTTCTTTAGACAGCTACAGCCTGACTCCCGTTGGCAGCAATTTGTCAATCCAGACACGTGCCGGAGACGTGCTGGGCGTGATTGAAGGAGGAGCAAACTTGGGTTTGATCTTCCAATCGCCTAATGGTAACGGTACTTTCTTGATTGGATAGTCATTAGTCATTGGTCATTAGTCATTAGTCATTAGTCATTAGTCATTAGTCATTAGTCATTAGTCATTAGTCATTGGTCATTAGTCATTCGCTAATACTGATGATTGATGACTTTTGAGTTTTGGTGGGCGATCGTGGTTTTGTGTCTGCTAGCAAAACAATTAAACGCCCTTGACAATAGTTAAATTGAGATAAGCTGTGGAGCATTTAAACCACTAACGAGGCCTGTAGGGTGCGTCAGCTAGAACACTTACTAAGCAAGGGAAACAAGATAGGGCTGACGCACCCTACAATACTATTTTAAATACATAACAACTTACTGATACCATTTTTTTAAAGTTATGACAGACTTTTGCAAACTAAGGAAAGCAGATAACTACAACGTCTTGTCGTCCTTTATCTCTATCGGATCTTTAGAAAAATGGTATGAGTTAGTATAGTTAGTAAGAGTGGGCCCAATACGGTTCACTTAAGATTGTCCGAAGAGAGGAACGAAGCAATCGCAGTATTTGTTTTTCATAATTTTTGACCGCCTGGATCGTCTTAAGTAAACCGTATTGAGAGTGGGTCAATTTTAACGAACAATTAAGCAAAGTAAGATTGAGGCAAAACAATGGCAAACTATGACATCTTTGACGAACAATACTACCTTTCGCAATATCCGTGGATTAAACCAGCTATTGACGCAGGAATCATCAAATCTGGGAAAGAACACTTTGAAAAGTTCGGTCAAGCTGGTGGACTCACAAAAATATCGCGATATTTTGACGAAGATACATATCTAGCTCAAAATCAAGATATTGCACCCTTTGTTCGCACTGCCAACAACCAAAACCGACCCTTTGCTTCAGGTTTAGACCACTTTATTCAGTTTGGTTACGAACAAGGTCGCACGCGCGTATCGCCTGAATACGACGAAGTTTTTTATTTAAAGCGCCACCCGGAGATAACTCCCTTCGTGCAGAACGGAATTTTTAAATCCGGCTTTCAACACTTTATCAAATTCGGAAAAACAGAAGGTAGGTACGGGACAAGTTTCTTTGAACCGCGTTACTTGTCAGACAACCCAGATGTGGCAGCGGTTGTGAATGCTGGAGGTTTAAAAACCGGTCGAGAACACTATCTAAATTTTGGGCAATTTGAGTCAAATCGATACGGATTTTTTACAGGAACCAACGGTAATGATATCGTCACGGGATTTACAGCGGGAAAAAATCAAATTATCGGACTGCAAGTAGCTTTCGCCGGCCAAAATCCACCCTTGGGCATTAATAAGAATAAGTATGACGCTTTGAACTCGGATGACATCACGAGAGAGCCTTTCCTGACTACCACTGAATTCGATACATTGATTGGCACTTCTGGCATTGATTACTTCGTGCTCGGAGATGCTGTTCCCAACAACCGACGTAGTTTTATCAGCCGGGTAGATTTCTATACGGGCAGTGGGGAGGCCAGGATTGTCAATTTTGAAAAAGGAAAAGATTTTATTCAATTGGTGGAAAGCTTTAATGAACTGAGTATATTTCCATCAGGGGCGGACTTATTAATTCAAAAATCGGGAGATACACTTGCCCGAATTCAGGGGGGATCAAATCTAACTCTGCAACCGATTGGGATGATAAATCCGTTTAGTCCTCCAGTCGGTCTCACTTTCCTCGGCTAGAAAGCATAGAGGTTAAGTGAGATTTGACACTTGGAAAAAATCACCCGATCGGGTATTGTGTAAGTTCCTGATGATTGATAAATTGCATAAACATCTCATTAAAGCCGCAGGAGGAAAACATGGCTAATTACGCAATTTTTGACGAACAATACTACCTTTCACAATATCCTTGGCTGAAACCTGCCATTGATTCAGGAGTTCTCCAATCTGGAAGAGAACACTTTGAAAAGTTCGGTCAAGCCGGCGGCTTAACTAAAATATCGCGGTATTTTGACGAAGATACTTACCTCGCTGGCAACCCAGACATCGCTGCCTTAGTCCGCACCCCCAACAACCCAACTGCACCTTTTACGACCGGGCTAGACCACTTCATCCAATACGGTTACGAAGAGGGTCGCACTCGGGTATCACCTGAGTATAACGAAGCGTTTTATCTCGCAAATAACCGACAGTTGCAACCGTTTATTCAGAATGGAAGTTTTAAAAACGGCTACCAGCATTTCATTGAATTTGGCATCAAAGACGGTCAGTTTGGCACTTCATTTTTTGAAACAGAATACTTACAAAAAAATCCCGATGTTCGGCCTTTTGTCGAATCGGGAGCCTTGAAAACTGGTCGGGAACACTACTTCAATTTCGGCAAAAACGATCCAAGCCGCTCTGCCACTTTTATCGGAACTTCCGGGAATGACATCATTACCGGTGCTGGGGTGGGAAATACCGAATTAATTGGAGTTGAAGTAGGTTTACTTACAGGTAATGGCTTTGGCGAAGGCCGAGTGTATGAAGGTGACGGCAGCAATGAATTCGATACTCTCCTTGGCGGTAGCGGCCGCGATACATTTGTACTCGGTGACCTTATAGAAGGCGGTAAAAGTTCTGCGCCCGGAACCGAAATATTCTATATCGGGCCGGGTTTTGCGACAATTCGCAACTTTACGAAAGGTCAGGATAGCATCGTGCTAGGAGATGCGTTTTTACCTTTCTCAGATCAATACTTGATATTGCCCATCAACAACAATCGAGATTTAGCTATCCAATACAATGCTTCACTCTTCGCTGTTCCCGGAACGGCTCCGTTTGACACGATCGCTGTTATTGAAGGTGGCGGAAATCTCACGTTGAATTTATTACCAGAATCTAGAGTTACTAGGTTTTCACTTGGGTAGAACTCTTGAAGCTATTGGGGATTTGTCTGATTGGTACTGGGAGTGCGATCGCACTTTCCTATTCCTGCAACTCGCCAAATCGATACCCCTAAATCCCCCTTAAAAAGGGGGACTTTGAAGACTCTTCCATGCGCGCCTTATCGAGTTAACGATCGCGCGCTAGCTTCAAAACCTCAACAGCATCTTTATGCCCCTCAGAAGACGCCCAAATTAACGCAGTCCAAGTATTATTATCTTTAGCTTTAATATCAGCTCCTTTTTCGATCAACAATTCCACAACTTCAGTGCGCCCGCTACCAGCCGCACTCATCAAAGCCGTCAAACCAAAATTAGTTTTAGCATTCACATCCGCCCCTGCCTCCAGCAAAAGCTGTACAATCTCCCTATGTCCGGCAGCAGCGGCACTCATTAACGTCGTCCACCCGTCATTATCGTGACTGTTGACATCCGCACCAGCAGCGAGCAATTTTTTGACGATCGCCGAATTGCCAGCCTCAGCCGCCGCCGTCAAAGCTGTCGCGCCTTCCTCATCTTTGGCATTGATATCTGCACGCTGTTCGATCGCACTTTCTACAGCCGCAACATCACCCGTCTTGACGGCATCAATTAAATCTGTCATAAAATCTCCGTTGCATCCTTTCAAATCTTAAATCCTATGGCAGTAGATATTTTAATCCTCTCCAACGGCCCCGGAGAATTGGCAACTTGGGTGCGCCCCGCCGTGCAAGCTTTGCGCGAGCAATTGGGAAACGCGGGCACTCAAGCGCGAATCTCTGTGGTGCTGTCCCCCTGTCCGCACGCCACCGGAAAAGAAGCACAAATCGCAGCCTCCTACCCAGAAGTGGACAGAGTGCAAGCACCGGAGCATTTTTTTCCATTCCTATTATCTGGCAAAACTGCTGAAAATTGGGATTGGTATGAAACAGGAGTTGTTTTATTTTTAGGCGGCGATCAATTTTTTACAGTTGTTATTGGCAAAAGGCTAAAATATCGCACTGTTATTTATGCTGAATGGGACGCGCGGTGGTATCGCTGGATTGACAAATTTGCGGCGATGAAACCAGAAGTTTTTGCTAAAATTCCCCAAAAATATGCTAATAAATTTACAGTTGTCGGAGATTTGATAGCGGAAGTAGGGAATCGAAAATCGGACGCCAAAGACGGGGCACCGCCCCTACGGAAAATAGAACTAATTGGATTGTTGCCCGGTTCTAAAGCCGCCAAATTAGCTTTAGGTGTACCGTTATGTTTGTCGATCGCCCAATCCATCCACCGCATCCGCCCTGAAACTCGCTTTGTAATTCCCGTTGCTCCTACCATAGATGTGCAAACTCTAGCACGTTTTGCCGACCCCAAACAAAATCCTTGCCTGCATTTATTTGAGAACGCTAGCGCCGAACTTCAGTTAACAGAACCGCCGTTTTTGCAGACAGCCAATAAGTTGCAAGTAGAACTTTGGACGCAGACGCCCGCCTACGATTTGCTATCAGAATGCAGCCTGTGTTTAACTACTGTGGGAGCGAATACTGCCGAATTGGGTTCGTTAGCTGTACCGATGATTGTTTTGATTCCGACGCAGCAATTGGATGCGATGAAAGCTTGGGACGGTTTGCCGGGATTGCTGGCCAATTTACCGTTAGTCGGTTCTGTTTTTGCGACGGCGATTAATTGGCTAATCTGGCAGTTGGGAAAGGGAAAGCTTTATGCTTGGCCGAATATTTGGGCACAGGAAGAGATTGTGCCGGAGTTAATTGGGAAGCTGGAACCGGATGCTGTGGCTCAATTGGCGATCGACTATTTGAGCCATCCTGATAAATTAACACAAATGGGCGATCGTTTGCGTGCGGTTCGAGGAGAATCGGGGGCGGCGAAAAAAATTGCTGAATTGGTTTGTGAAGAAATTGATTTCATCAGTCATTAATTGTCGTAGGGGCGGGTTCACCAACAATATCCAACACCAACAAACAATTTACATAAACCCGCCCCCACCCCACAGACAATATCAATCTGGAT
>NZ_JAUBWA010000023.1:46010-66476 GCF_036702825.1 Microcoleus sp. A003_D6
TATCTTAGCAATTTTTCTGATTTTCCCAAATATCGTAGGGGCGGGTTCGCCAACAATATCAAACACCAACCAACAATTTACATAAACCCGCCCCACCCCACAAACAATATCAATCTGGATTATCTTAGCAATTTTTCTGATTTTCCCAAATATCGTAGGGGCGGGTTCGCCAACAATATCAAACACCAACCAACAATAGACCTCTTGCAAAAATAACTAGGACGGGCAAGATGCCCATCCCACAAAATTTTTTTTCTTGTGGAATGGGCCGGAGAGCCCGTTCCAGAATTTGATTAAAAGGATTTTTGCAAGAGGTCTAATTTACATAAACCCGCCCCACCCCACAAACAATATCAACCTGCATTATTGCATGACCATCAAAATTGATGCAAGCTGTTAGTTATTTGTTGGGTTGGGGCGGGTTTATATATCCCCGGGCTGGTGACATATATTGTTAGTGAACCCGCCCCTACAGGTCTTTTTGAGATCGACCTAGGCTCGATCGTGCTTAGCAATCACCCAAATGGCGTGAATGATGCCGGGAATAAAGCCCAAAAACGTCAGAACCAGGTTGATCCAAAAATCAGTACCGATGCCGACAGTCAAAAATACGCCCAGAGGGGGAAGAAAAATTGCAGCGACTATGCGAATTAAATTGTCCATCTCAGTTACTCCAAACTACTTTTCTCTTTCAATTTTACTTCACTGATTGACAGAGCCTTTCCCGAAAAACTTAGGCGGTGCTGCCATAGTGTAAACTTCGGTTTCAGCGGCGATTACCTGCCGCAAGTGACCGGGAAGTTGCATCAATCCCAACAGCGTAATCCCGTCAAACATCCGCAACCCGCCAGTTGTTTTCTCGGCGAGTAATTTGTCAGTAGTTTCGGGATCGGGACGGGTGTTTATTTCTTGAGTTGAAGCTACCGCAAAACCCCAAGGAGCTCCGTAAGTAGAAATAAAGCTGGTGCAGGATTGAACGTTGGGGAAAACCGATTTCAGGGTATTGACAATGCGGGCGTGCATTTTCATTTCGGCCGGAGAAACTGGGCCCGCTTGTACTACGAAATATCCGTTGGGCGACATGACGCTGCGAACTTTCTCAAAATACTCCTTCGTAAACAACTGGAAAGATGGGCCTTCTTCAATGGGATCGGACAAGTCAGAAATGACAATATCCCAATCTTTGTCAGTGTTGTCTAAATAGTCCAAAGCATCGCCGATTACTACTTCGCAGCGGGGGTCGTCAAAGGCGTTTTGGTGCATTTCTGGCAGGTGTTCGCGGCAAGCTTCTACTACTTCGCCGTCAATGTCGATCATCACGACTTTTTCAACTGTTTTCCAGCGCAGCACTTCTCTAATTGTAGCTCCTTCTCCGCCGCCGAGAACGAGGACTTTTTTGGGTGAACCGTGACAAATCATGGCTGGGTGTACGAGGGGTTCGTGGTATAGAAACTCGTCGCCTGTACAAGATTGCCATTTACCGTCCAAAACTAAGCCTTTACCGTAGGTGCCGGTTTCAACGACGTACATTTCCTGGTAGGCAGTTTTTTTGTAAGCGAGCACGCTGATGATGCCGTGAACGTAAATATCCCAAGGGGTAATGTACTCGCTCATCCAAAAGTCTGCACGAACTTCGCTACCTGACATCAATTACTCTCCAAATATAAACTGCTGTGCCGATGTTGTCACAAGTAGTAGTTCTTAGCACAAAATGGTGCGGGTGTGTGAGTACGATCGACACATTGGAGTGAGATTTCTCAGCAATGGTATAGTGTGATTGCGTTCTGGGATAGCGCAGTGGGCTTGGTACTTGAGATTGCTGGTGGGCGATCGCCCAGTCGATCGTACTTTTCCCATCCCCCACCCTCGCGCAGTCACATTTAATATTTTCGCTTTGGGTTGCCGGCGGGTTTTGTACCAATGGGGTCTGAATCGGGCAATTTTTCGGGCCCGGCCCGCCTTTATCAGTTGGCGATCGGCCTGCTTATTTATCAAGAATCTGATGAAAACCCCGCTCTCTTCGAGTACGGGGAATAAAAGTGGCGATCGGTTTTAACCGACTTTTTTGTTAATATCTTGACATTTTGAATGTATATTAGATAAGATTTTTAGACATGGCAAATTAAAAGAGGTGTTGAATTTTGATAACAAAATTGCCTGGCGTCACCGCGACGGAATTCTAAGTAGGTAAATGGTGGAACTAAATTTACTTATAAAATTTTGTTTGCGAGAATATTTTTAGGTTCAAAATAATATCCGATGGAAGCAACAGACTGGCAAAATAAAATCAAAGAGCTGGAAAATGCAAATCGAATCCTGCAAGAAAAACTCGCAACTTCGGAAGCCGAACGCAGCCAATTAGAAGCCCTAAATCAAAAAAAAGAATTTTTGCTAAAAACAGTCACTCAGGAATTTATAGATTCCGAAAATATTTTAAAAGCAAAAATGTCTGAACTCGAAAAAGCTCTCTTAAACCAGCAAACAATCCAGCTCAAATTAATCGAAGCCGAAAAAATGTCGGCTTTGGGGATTTTGGTAGCTGGTATTGCCCACGAAATCAACAATCCCGTCAACTTCATCTACGGCAATATTACCTATGTCAATGACTACACTGCCGACATTTTAAGATTGCTGGAAATGTACCTGAATCGGTATCCAGAAACTGATGCAGAGATTGAAGATTTTATTGAAAAAATTGACCTAAACTTTCTGCGCGAAGATTTGCTAAAAACTCTTTCGTCAATGAAAGTTGGCTCCGAGCGCATCCGCGAAATTGTGCTGACTTTGCGCAACTTTGCGCGGGTAGACGAAGCCGAAAAGAAACCGGTTAACATTCACGAAGGAATTGACAGCACCTTGTTAATTTTGCAGAATTTAACTAAAGAAAAACCAGGTTTTCCGGCAATCGAGATTGTTAAAAATTATGGCAATTTACCAAAAGTAGAATGTTATGCGGGACAATTGAATCAGGTATTTATGAACATCATTAATAATGCGATTGATGCCCTGCGGGAGCGAGACCAAAAGCTTTCCATAGGCGAGAGAGAAGCAAACCCCAGCCAGATTGCAATTACTACTTCTATTATTTCTGGAAATACGGCCAAAATCAGTATCAAAGATAACGGTGGGGGAATGAATGAAGCTGTAAAAGGGAAAATTTTCGATCCGTTTTTCACAACCAAGCCAGTCGGTCACGGAACGGGTTTGGGACTGTCAATTAGCTATCAAATTGTTGTGGACAAACACGGCGGGAGGTTGGAGTGCATATCCGCAGTTGGAGAAGGGACTGAATTGGCGATCGAGATTCCGATCGCCAATTCCCGCAGCTAAGATCGATCGATCGAGCTAAACTGAGGGATAATGAAAAATCCCTTTGACCGCGGCTCCTCCTAGTTTGATGTGCAACCCTATGTCTACTGTCACTTTTGGTTTGTCAACCCCTGTAGCGGCAGAGCCTGGGGCATCCTACGGTAGCAGCCAACCGCCGCAGCGGCCCACCGTGTCGGCAGAGTGGATCGAGGTATTGGTGGACTCTCCTTTTAGGAGTGCGGGTGACTCTCCTGGGGAGGAAAACAAATTATTTACTTATCGCTTACCTGCGGAACTTAGCGTGCAACCGGGGGATATTTTGAGTGTACCCTTTGGCAGTCAACAGGTAGGCGCGATCGCGATTCGGTTCGTTTCTCAACTGCCGCCCGACTTAGATCCGGCGCGGGTTAAAGATGTCGAAGATGTTGTCAGTGCGGGTTTTTTCCCGCCTAATTACTGGCAACTACTAGAACGAGTATCTACTTATTATTGCACGCCATTAATTCAAGTAATTAGAGCCTCACTGCCGCCCGGTTTATTAAGCCGTTCCGTGCGCCGAATTCGCTTAATTAAGGAGGCTATTTCTCCCAATGGCGAAACCTTTCTCAATCCCGCCGCCAGTCAAATTTTGCAGTTGCTGCAAGCTCAAAAAAACGGCGATTACACTTGGAAATATCTCCAGGGGCAAGTCAAGGGAAGTTATCGGGGATTGAAAGATTTATTGAAACGCGGGTGGGTAGAAAGTTATTTAGAACCGCCCCATCCTCCCAAACCACAACTCAAACCGGCAGTGACATTAATTGCTAGTGCATTTGTCACAGATTTAACCAAGCGGCAACAAGAAGTATTGGAAGTTTTGCGGCGCGGCGGCGGTGAAATGTGGATGAACGATTTGCTGAAAAGTTGCAGCGCGAGTTCTTCTGTTGTCAAAAATTTGGAGCAAAAAGGTAGCGTTGTAATTGACCAAAGGGAAGTGCTCAGGGGCGATCGCGGAATTGCTCAATTGCCCGATTCACCCAAAACTTTAACTCATTTTCAGGCTGAAGCTTTAGCGTTTATTAACTCTTTTTCGGGATTTCGTCAAGTGCTGCTGCACGGCGTTACAGGTTCCGGGAAAACCGAAGTGTATTTGCAGGCGATCGCCCCAATCTTAGCCAGCGGCAAATCCGCCCTCGTACTCGTTCCCGAAATAGGTTTGACACCGCAACTTACCGATCGATTCCGCGCCCGTTTTGGCGAGCAAATTTGCGTGTACCACAGTGCCCTATCCGACGGCGAACGTTACGATACATGGCGTCAGATGCTGACTGGAACCCCGCAAATTGTCATCGGCACGCGATCGGCCATTTTCGCACCTTTACCTCACCTCGGCTTAATTATCCTCGATGAAGAACACGACAGCAGCTTCAAACAAGACCACCCAGCGCCCTGCTACCACGCCCGCACCGTTGCCAAATGGCGCGCCGAATTAGAAAATTGTCCTTTAATTTTAGGTTCTGCAACGCCAGCTTTAGAGACATTGGTAGGGACGCGCCGAGATTATCAATCGTTACCAAATATCCATTATTTATCCTTGCCCGATCGCATTTATTCCCGCCCGATGCCGCCTGTGGAAGTAGTCGATATGCGCCAAGAATTGCGACAAGGGAACCGCTCAATTTTCAGCACTTCCCTGCAAAACGCGCTGGAACAATTGCAAGCAAGACAACAGCAAGGTATCCTGTTTATTCACAGAAGAGGACACAGCACGTTTGTGTCTTGTCGAAGTTGCGGGTATGTGATGGAATGCCCGAATTGCGATGTTTCCCTGTCTTATCACCACGTCGGCGAAGGAACAGCAGAAATCTTGCGCTGTCACTACTGCAATCACACGGAACGACACCCTCAAAACTGCCCGGAATGCAGTTCTCCTTACTTCAAAAATTTCGGCAGCGGCACTCAGCGAGTCGAACAGGAATTAACGAGATTATTTCCAGAATTGCGGGCGATTCGATTTGACAGCGATACGACTAGAAATAAGGGGGATCATCGCAGATTGTTAACGCAATTTGCTAATGGGGAAGCTGACATTTTGCTGGGTACGCAAATGCTAACGAAAGGGTTAGATTTAGCTGGAGTCACATTGGTGGGAGTCGTATCTGCTGATGGGTTGCTAAATTTATCGGATTATCGGGCTAGCGAACGGGCTTTTCAAACATTAACTCAAGTTGCGGGCCGTGCGGGCAGAGGCGACGATCCGGGGCGGGTAATTATTCAAACTTACACTCCCGAACACCGGGTAGTTCAAGCTGTGAGGCGGCACGAATATGCGGGTTTTGTGGAAACAGAATTAGCGGAAAGGGCGGCGCTGAATTATCCACCTTCGGGGCGGTTGATTTTGTTGCGGTTGAGTAGTTTGGATGCGGCGGAAGTTGCGGTAACTGCGGTACAGTTGGCGTCTGTTTGTCGGGATTATATCGATCGATTGTCTGTACCGGGGTGTGAGTTGTTGGGGCCTGCACCGGCGGCGATTATGCGGGTGGCAAATCGCTATCGGTGGCAGATTTTGCTGAAGTTGCCTTTGGATGAGTCGCTGGATTTGTCGGATTTGATCGGGTTGCGCGATTCCCTTCGGGATAGCTTCGCCGCGCGTACGCCGCGTTCTGTTAGTCTAACTATTGATGTCGATCCGTTGAATTTTGGTTGAGGGTTCTTGGTTGGGTGGGGGCGGGTTTTTGTAGATTGTTGGTCAGCCTCAAATATTGTTGGTGAAACCCGCCCCTACCGGCCCATCGTAGGGGCGGGTTTCACCAACTATTTTTGTTGGAAACCAACAATCTAATAAACCCGCCCCCGCTTGGGTGGCCAATCCGAATCTAGATTTTGTGACGGCGAGCGAAAATCAGGTTAATCTGGGTTATTGGTTGGGTGGGGGCGGGTTTTTGTAGATTGTTGGTCAGCCTCAAATATTGTTGGTAAAACCCGCCCCTACCGGCCCATCGTAGGGGCGGGTTTCACCAACCATCTCTGCCGGAAACCAACAATCTAATAAACCCGCCCCCGCTTGGGTGACAAATGTTTTATGGGGACAAAATTATGAAATACGATCGCAACAAACACCATCGCCGCTCAATTCGCCTACCAGGATATGATTATAGCACTCCCGGCGCGTATTTTATCACTATTTGCAGTTGGCAGCGCGAATGTTTATTCGGGGAAGTTATTGATGGTACAATGCAATTGAGTCCCTATGGTAAAACAGTTTTATTCAATTGGAGCATTCTTCCCAAACGTTACCAAAACGTCGAATTAGACAATTTTATTGTGATGCCAAATCACGTGCACGGAATTATTTTTTTGAAAGGCAGCCCAGAAACAAATTATACAGAATCCGATAAATTGGGCCTGAGAAAATCAAAAATCCATCCTTTGTCGGAAATTGTGCGGGGTTTGAAAACATTTCAGCCCGGCGAATTAACCAAATGCGATATTTGAGTGGCGTATCGGTATGGCAGCGCGGTTATTACGAACATATCATCCGCAATGAAGAATCATTATTGGCCATGAGCGAATATATCATTAATAATCCTTTGTTGTGGGGAAAAGATGAATTGTATCCTAAAAATTCAGTCAAAATTAATGAATCTAGTCAATTGGCGATCGAATGGAATGGCAAATCTTATATACAGTCGATCGTCCTGTAATATTAGGTCGAGGGATTTGTAGGGGCGGGTTTCACCAACCATCTATGCCTAAAAAAAAACTATATAATAAACCCGCCCCCGCCCAACAGTAAATCGCAATCTACCTCTTTCAATATATATATAAAAGGCTGGTTTACAAATTTTGGTTTTTCAATCAAAATCTTGGCGAATTAGAGCCCCGACTTCTTGAAGAAGTCGGGGCTCTGGTATTCTCTCAAACTAAGGCAAATCGGTTTCACCCATCAAATAAAGGTCGCACTCCCTGGCCACACCGCGCCCTTCGTTAATCGCCCAAACCACCAAACTCTGTCCCCGGCGACAGTCCCCCGCCGCGAAAACTCCCGGAATACTGGTTGTATACTTTTCGTGCTCCGCTTTCACATTACTGCGGGCGTCGCGTTCCAATCCCAGCGCATCCAGCAGCGGCTGTTCCGGGCCCAGGAAGCCCATCGCCAGCAACACAAGCTGCGCCGGCAACACTTTTTCCGTGCCCGGGATGTGTTTCGGAATGAACTGCCCTTTTTCGTTTTTCGCCCACTCCACCTCAACGGTGTGTACGGCTTTGACATTGCCGTTTTCGTCGCCCTCGAACTTCGTGGCGGTGGTGAGATAGCCGCGGGGGTCGTCGCCGAATTTGGCTGCGGCTTCTTCTTGGCCGTAGTCGAGGCGGTAGACTTTCGGCCATTCCGGCCAGGGATTGTTGGCCGCGCGTTCCGAGGGCGGTTTGGGCAGGATTTCTAGCTGTACCAGGCTTTTGCAGCCGTGGCGGATGGAGGTGCCCACGCAGTCGGTGCCGGTGTCGCCGCCGCCGATAATCGCGATATCTTTGCCTTCGGCGGAGATGAAGTTATCGTTGGTGCTCTTGTCTAAAACTGCTTTGGTGTTCGCAGTCAAAAAGTCCATTGCGAAGTGGATGCCTTTTAATTCCCGGCCTTCGATGCCCAAGTCGCGGGGTTTTGTCGCGCCGGTACAGAGCACAACGGAGTCGTATTCTTTTAACAGTTGTTCTGCTGGTAAGTCTTTGCCGACTTCGGTGTTGCAGACAAATTTTACGCCTTCGTCTTCGAGGACTTTCAGGCGGCGCATCACGACTTGTTCTTTGTCTAGCTTCATGTTGGGGATGCCGTACATTAGCAGGCCTCCCGGTCGATCGGCTCTTTCGTATACAGTTACCCAATGACCGGCTTTGTTGAGTTGCGCGGCGGCGGACAAACCGGCGGGCCCGGAACCGATGACGGCGATTTTTTTGCCGGTGCGTTTGGCTGGCGGTTCGGCAGTAATCCAGCCTTCATCCCAGCCTTTGTCGATTATCGAGGCTTCGATATTTTTAATCGTGACTGGCGGGTTGTTGATGCCGAGCACGCAAGCGCCTTCGCAGGGGGCGGGACATACTCTGCCGGTGAATTCGGGGAAGTTGTTGGTTTTGTGGAGTCTGTCAAGGGCTTCTTTCCAGAGTCCGCGATATACTAGGTCGTTCCATTCGGGGATGAGGTTGTTAATCGGGCAACCGCTGGCCATGCCGCTGATGATGCTGCCGGTGTGGCAAAATGGAATGCCGCAGTCCATGCAGCGCGCGCCTTGGCTGCGGAGTTTGTCCTCATCCATCGGCAGGTGAAATTCGTCCCAGTTGTGGACTCTCTCGACTGGTGAGAGTTCGGAGGGCAATTCGCGCAAGAATTCGATAAACCCTGTTGGTTTTCCCATAGCGGTGTTCTGGTTAGAATTTACTATTCTGGTAGTTTCTCAAAGGTGAAGCTGGCAGGAGGCTTCTGAATTAACTATTGTGATCTAAATTGTGTGCGATCGCAGTTCAGATTGAGCAATTCCTACCTGAAATCTTCAAGATCGCCGGGAGTCGGGGAATTGTCGGCAGCCGTAAAATATCGATCGGCAGCAAGGAAACCGGATTTTTTACGGGGATTAAAGGTTTTGATGCAGTATTTTCGTCCCTCAAACCCGGTTTCTGCGTAATTTCAGCATCGCTTACTCTCGGACGATCGCCCGCCACTGATACTCCCACATCTGGAAACGATCGCGGGTTAACTCTTCGGGCCCCCCAGCGTCAACTTTCAAGCGCAGTCCCTATCAAGAGTGTCTCGACCGAGTATACAAAAAGTTACAGGCCTTGCAAAATATTAATTTCACGATATACTACGATAATTCTATCGGTTATTCGGAGTTAACTTAATCGTCAACTCCTAAAATAGGTAAATAAACTCATGAGCATTACAGTTCAGAACGTATCGAAACACTTCGGCTCCTTTCACGCCATTGACAACGTGAATTTGGAAATTAAAAGCGGCTCTCTAGTCGCGCTGTTGGGCCCTTCGGGTTCGGGGAAATCGACTTTGCTGAGGATGATTGCCGGACTCGAACCGCCCGACACCGGTCATATTTACCTGATCGGCGAAGATGCTACCCAGCAGTCGGTGCAGGAACGGCATATCGGTTTTGTGTTTCAGCACTACGCTTTGTTCAAACACATGACTATTAAGAAAAATATTGCTTTTGCGATGGAAATTCGCAAAGTTCCTAAAGACTCTATTAGCAGGCGGGTTGATGAACTTTTGGATTTAGTTCAGTTGAAAGGTTTGGGCGATCGCTATCCTTCGCAACTTTCCGGCGGCCAGCGGCAGCGGGTTGCTTTGGCGAGAGCTCTAGCAGTTCAACCAAAAGTGCTGCTGCTAGACGAACCTTTTGGAGCATTAGATGCTAAAGTCCGCAAAGAATTGCGATCGTGGCTGCACAACCTTCACAAAGAAGTTAATAACATCACCACAGTTTTTGTTACTCACGACCAAGAAGAAGCTATGGAAGTAGCGGATGAAATTGTGGTGATGAACAAAGGAAGAGTCGAACAAGTTGGCACTCCTGCTGAAATTTACGACAAACCGGCATCAGCTTTTGTGATGAGTTTTATTGGGCCGGTCAATGTGCTACCGAATACTGCGGGTTTGTTCGCCAGCAACGGTACAACGGCTCACAAGAATGGAGCCGCTCATTCTGAAGTAGTGTTTTTGCGCCCCCACGACGTGGAAATTCAAACTAGGCCGGAGTCGGGTTTTGCATTAGCAAAAGTCAGCCGCATCATTCATTTAGGGCGGGAAATTCAAACCGAGTTGCTGTTGGAATCGGGCCAAATGGTGACAGCTTACGTCAGTCGCGATCGCTTCGACACTCTACAGTTACAGCGAGAGCAACAGGTTTACGTCAAGCCCAAACACGCGATGACTTTCCCTGTTTATTCAATTTAAAATCAGCGGCTGCATCTTACTCAAAATACTATCGGGGAGCTGCTACAAAACACTGCTGCCACATCGTTACCAGGCTCGTGCCTGGTAATGGTGTCTCGTGGCTCCAAACCGGAGGAGCTTCCTCCTGAAATTCATTCCCAGGCTCTGAGTGGGAACGATAAAAAAAGGTCAGCGAAGAATATGAATGCTAACAAATTGTTGAATTTAGCAACTAGCACTTTACTTGGTTATCGCCGCCGCATCCAGGCAGGATTAACACTTTGTGCAGGATTTGGACTGTCTGCGATCGCCTGTTCGATCGCGTACAATTGGGAATACAAATTCATGCAAGCCGAACTGCAAGAACGGCTGGACAAAATAGCTACAGACATCCAGAGAGATGTTGGCGGCAATATAGAAGTAATTCGGGCAGCCGGAGGTTTTTACAGCGTATTTGAGGACGATAAAAAACCCGAGATCGAGAAATTTGTCGGTTCGGCCCTGTACCGCCACCCTAGTCTGAAGGCGATCGCGTGGCTGCCCCGCGTTTCTGAGTCTCAGCAATTCCTGACAGGTGAAATAGATTCAGGTTTAGCCTTGACTCCCAATCGGCGAGCTTTAGAACAAGCAGCAAAAAGACAAGAAATTACCGCTACTGAACGCCAAATATTTTCATCAGAAAATCTACCCAGCGTCTTTGTCTTCCTGCCTGTTTTTAATAAAATCTCCGCGAATACTTCAGCATTATCGCCAAGTGTACCCCCCCTGGAAAACGAAAATTTAAAAGGTTTTACTATGGGTGTATTGCTAATTGATGCTATCGTTAAATCTGCCGTGCAGGAAACCAAGCTAAACTTTATTAATGTTGACATTCAAGATGCTATGGGTTCTGAATCAGAAAAATTTCTCGCCTTTTACGAATCCAAGACAAAAAGGATAATCACAGACGAAAATATTAAAAATACACTCCAAATTGGGGAAAGAATTTACTGCCCGGACGGCAGCAGTTGCACTCGCATCCTCAATATCGAAAACCGCAGGTGGTTGCTGCGATTTCTGGTAACGCCGGAGTACATTAATCCTTTAAAATATTGGCGATCGCTGACTGTTTTAGTTTTGGGAACCGTCTTAAATCTGGCAGCAACACGTTATTTATTGAGCTTGCTCAATTATACCGAGCGCATCGAAAAAATAGCAGCAGAACGTACGGCTAAATCTCAAGAACTAGAACAAACTTTACAGGAGTTGCAGTCAACTCAATCTCAACTGGTTCAGCAGGAAAAAATGTCTGGTTTGGGTTTGTTAGTTGCTGGCGTAGCCCACGAAATCAACAATCCTGTTAATTTTATTTACGGCAACATCCACCACGCAAGCGAATATGCTAAGGATTTGTTGGAGTTAGTAGAACTCTACCACAAACACTATTTATACCCTCACTCGGAAATTTCCGATTATAGAAAAAATATTGACTTTGACTTTCTCAGTGAGGATTTGCCACAACTGCTGTCATCGATGAAAATAGGAGCCGATCGCATTATTCAACTCGTCCAATCTTTGCGGAATTTCTCTCGCTTGGACGAAGCCGAAATGAAACCTGTCAACATCCATGAAGGCATTGACAGCACTCTGCTGATTCTGCAAAGCCGGCTGAAAGCTACAGACTCGCGCCCGCCGATCGGGGTTGTTAAAAACTACGGCAACTTACCGATGGTTGAGTGTTATGTCGGACAGTTAAATCAGGTGTTTATGAACATTCTTGCCAATGCGATCGATGCCCTTGACAGTTACAGCATCGAACGGGGCGAATGGGAAGCGAAAATTAATCCCAGTACGATCGCGATTGCTACAGAATATTCAATGCCAGATAAAATAACTGTGCGGATATCTGACAACGGCCCCGGCATTCCAGAGAATGTCAAACAGCGGCTGTTTGACCCGTTTTTTACTACCAAACCAGCCGGGAAAGGCACGGGATTGGGACTGTCGATCGGCTACAAAATTGTAGTAGAAAAGCACAAAGGTTCCCTGCGGTGCGAGTCAGAACCCGGACGGGGAACCGAATTCTCGATCGAGATTCCGCTGCGGCAAGAATCTAGAAAAACTGCACCGTTGGTTTCGCATAAAACCTCTGAGGCTGCTTAGAAAGAAAAGGAGAAGGCGGAAATTTTGGCCAATAAATACGGTAAATCGATAGACTTAGAGTATTATTGGTAATAATGCTGCCAGCAAGACTGCTTGATGCAGCTAAAATTGCCGGCAGTGCCGGTAATGTAGAACCGAAACACGGGGAGACTAGATATGCTGAGCGACTTACAAATCATTTACGAACGCGACCCCGCTGCGCGCAACTGGCTGGAAGTATTATTTTGCTATCCCGGATTGCAAGCACTTTTTTTGCACCGGAGGGCACACTGGCTTTACTCGGCTGGACTTCCGTTTGTACCGCGCTTGATTTCCCAACTGAGCCGCTTTTTGACGGGAATTGAGATCCACCCCGGAGCGAAAATTGGTAGCGGCGTGTTTATCGACCACGGCATGGGAGTGGTAATTGGCGAAACTGCGATCGTCGGAAATTATGCTGTAATTTATCAAGGAGCGACCCTCGGCGGCACGGGCAAAGAAACAGGAAAACGGCATCCGACGCTGGGAGAAAATGTTGTAGTGGGAGCCGGCGCTAAGGTTTTAGGCAATATCCAAATTGGCAATAATGTTCGCATTGGTGCGGGTTCGGTAGTGCTGCGGGATGTTCCTAGCGATTGCACGGTTGTGGGAATTCCCGGCCGCATCATCTCTCGAAAACAGCAGGCGGGAGATGCTCAAAATTCTCAAAATACACCTGATTTGGAAGCTCAAGCCATTCGAGCTTTGTTCGATCGAATTAAGTATTTAGAAGACCAAGTTAATATTTTAAAATCTAGCTCGTGTTGGCCCAAAACAACAGAATTCGAGCCAACCGAGGCAAAAAGAAATGAATTATCGCTGTCTTCCGATATATTGATTGCGGAGTTTCTAGACGGTGCCGGAATTTAGCACAGCGCGCGAAAATCAACTCTAGCTTACCCTTCCCCTTTCCCTTCTTTTGTATATGACTATTTCCTCACTTTCCGCTCAAACTTTTGAAGAAACGAAGCGACATATATTTACTCGCCGATCGTACTTGCCCAACCGAAACAATGCTCTGTGGCAAATTGAAACAGGGGTAGTGCGAACTGTAACCTGGCTGGAAGATGGCACAATTATCACCTTGGGATTGTGGGGTTCCGGCGATGCGATCGGCAAACCGATATCAAGATGCGATCCTTTTCAAATTGAATGCCTCACGAAAGTCGAAGCAATTCTATTATCTGCCGAGCGCTGGCTGAATAGAGATATTCTGCTCCATCACATTCAGCAGGCTGAAGAGTTTATGGTAATGCGAGGTTACAAAAGAGTTGACTTTATGCTCTATAAACTACTGAATTGGCTGGCTAAAAGGTTTGGTTCTGAGGTAGAGCAAGGACATCTGATCGATATGAATTTAACGCATCAGGATATCGCCGAAATCCTCGGTACAAGTCGCGTAACCGTCACTCGCACCCTCGGCATTTTTGAGCAGCAAGGTTTGATCGAGCGCCTGCCTTTGCACCGGATTATTCTGCAACCTTCCGAGGTGTGGCACTACGAAATCTAAGGGTAGAATCAATGTCTCGCGCGTGCGAATTCGCGCGTGCGAAGCTATCCCGGAGAGAATCGCCCGATAAATTACTGTATCCCTCGCGCCTAAAAAATGTATTGACTTTCTGAGGCAGTATGTGCAAAAATCAAAAGCTATACCTATAATCTACGATAATTCGATCGAGATTAAGTATTTTAACTGAAGAGAGCAATCGGCTCTCTAGCAGCGATGAGCTTTTTGTGCTTTTCGACACAGACAATGCAGGAGGAATAAAAATGAAAACTAAATCCCTGAAAGCTCGATTCAAAAAAAACAAAATAGGGGCATTCATTGTCGCCCTAGTAGTGCTGGCGATCGCAATTCCTCTGTTCCCATTTTCCCCAACCCAAGCCGGACAATCAAACAGTAAAATTCAATTCGTTTCCCCCGCGTGGGTAGCCGAAAACGCCAGCGACAAAAATCTGCGAATTCTCGATGTCCGTACCAACCCAATGGACTACTTTATGGGGCACATTCCCAACGCAGTCAACATCGCCGACAACACCTTGCGCGGCCCGGACAGCGGTTTGCCAGTACAGTATCTAACGCCGGATCAAATGGGGCAATTACTGTCGCGAGCCGGAGTAACAGACAACAGCCGCGTCGCAGTTTATTCCGACGGCAGAGACATTCTCGGCGCGACAATGGTTGCTTATGTATTGGAACGTTTGGGACACGCGGACATAGCAGTTATTGACGGAGGATATAGCGGTTACAAAGCTTCCCAAACTGTAACAAAAGAGTTTCCCAAATACGCGCCCGGTAAACTGACTGTTCGAGACAACAAATCAATTCGAGTCAGCCTGGATGAAGTCAAAAATTTAATTGGAAAAGCAGGTGTCACATTCATCGATCCCAGACCGGAAAAACTATTTCAAGGCGAAGAAAAAATCTGGACGCGCAACGGGCACATTCCCGGCGCTCGCAACATTCCCTGGCCGACTTTCACAGATGCTGAAAATCCGCACAAATTGAAGTCTCTCGACGAAATTAAGCAGCTTTTGGCAAACAAAAAGATCGATCGCAATAGCGACATCATCGTTACTTGCAGTACGGGACGGGAAGCGACGCTGCAATATGTCGTTTTGAAACACTTGCTGAACTATCCTAAAGTGAGGATATACGAAGGCTCTTGGACTGAATACAGCCAGACCAATTTGCCTGTAGAAACTGGCCCGGAACGGGGAGTGTAGAAAACAGTTGACAGTTGACAGCAATTTTGGCTAATAATTGACCGAAGAGGTAGAATGAAAACAGTAATTATCTCGATATCAATGCTCGGAATAATCAGCGCAATTGGCTTTGGTTTATCAACAATAGCTGAGCACCGACAAGCAGATAATTCCGTTGCTTGCACTCCCAGCGAACAACCTGATGAAAAATCGGAGACTTCGCCGCGAAAAACTTAGCGCTAAAATGGAGGCTCTGCCTCGCTTTACAGTTGTTTCTGGAGTCAAGTATTTTATTGTGAATAACACCGCAGAAACTGCTTTTTCACCGCTGACAAAAACTTCGCAGCCCCGATCGCAGCGTCCGATATTAGCTCTTATACTGACATTATTTGTCGCTGGTGCGGCGGGTTTGAGCGCCTACGGTTGGCGGCAGAGCGTTTTATTTGTGATTGGAGGTTTGCTGGGCGCTAGTTTGTATCATGCAAGTTTTGGCTTTGCTTCTGCTTATCGCAAATTGTTTGCCGATCGCGATATTACAGGTGTTTTAGCGCACTTGTTAATGTTAGCGATCGCCACTTTGCTATTTGCCCCCGTACTTGCCTCCGGATCGGCATTCGGACACAAAATGGCCGGCGCAGTTGCACCTGTCGGCTGGCAAAATGCGATCGGCGCTTTTCTATTCGGAATTGGAATGCAATTGGGCAGCGGCTGCGCTTGCGGCACCCTTTGGACAATTGGCGCCGGCAGCACGTCAATGCTATTAACCCTGCTGACTTTTTGCATCGGTTCTTTTGCAGGAAGTTTGACCAGACACCTGTGGAATTTGCCCTCACTGCCGCCGATATCTTTAGGAAAAACCTTGGGATGGACGCCCGCAGTTATCTTGCAACTGAGCGTATTTCTGTTAATTGCGATCGCCCTCTGGCAGTGGAATCGCGCCAACGGCAAGCAACCGGTAACAGCAGATTCTCTCCTCAAAAATCCCCAAACCCACATCAAAAATCGATGGCTTTACGGCCCGTGGCCTCTGGCTGCCGGAGCCTTTGCCCTTGCCTTTCTCAACTGGGTAAAACTGTTAATTGACGGTCGCCCTTGGGGAGTGACTTGGGGGTTTACTTTGTGGGCCGCAGAACTTGCTACCGCTTTCGGTTGGAATCCCGCAACTAACCCGTTTTGGAATAATCCCGACAAGTTGGAATCCCTGCAAAAAGGCATCTTTGCTGATGTTACTTCTGTGATGAATTTTGGCATTGTTTTGGGAGCAGTATTAGCAGCAGCTTTGGCGGGCAAGTTCGCCGTCAAAACCAACCTCTCCTTACCCAAAATAGCAGCCGTTCTAAGCGGCGGTTTCATGATGGGTTACGGAGCGTTGCTGGCTTTTGGCTGCAATGTCGGCGCTTTTTTTAGCGGCATTGCCTCCACCAGTTTGCACGGTTGGCTGTGGATTGCGGCTGCTTTGTTGGGCAGCTTTGCTGGTATTAAATTGCGATCGCTCCTCCGACTTGATATTTAACACGACTCAAGCCAAATGTCAAAATAATTCGCAATCCGACCTTCGTAATTTGTAATTAAACGAACAATTGTAGGTTTGTAGTTGTGCTTGGGCACCGGCCGGCGAAGAGAGCGCAACTACAAACCTTTTTTAATATGTTATGGGAATAAAATAATAACTACTGTTTTCCTATAGACATTAAGTATTTAATAGTGTAATGTATTGGATTAAGTAGAGAGAAATGGCGATCGCACTCAAAGAGCGATCGCCCAATTGCTAGCAAAACAGTCTCTCAATCTTGCCACTGTTGCCATTAACAAGAATTGCCACATCGGCGAAATCTTATAGATTATCCGGGCAAATCTCATCAGGCTGCATTTGCTCTATATCGAGCGCATTAAACTTTATTTTGCGCTACATCCACCTGAGAAAAAATTAAAGTAACTAAGAAACATCAATGCGGTACCATCATCTCAAAGATAGTGTCTTGCAGCCATTCAAGAAAAAAACTGGTTTGCCAGTATTTTCTCTTAAATCAGCCGCGCTGCTGAAATCGTCCCTGTTCAGAGTTTTTGCTTTCTTTTTTGCAGTAGGTTTAGGCTTGAGCTGGTTAATTCCTCTGCCTGCGATCGGCCAGCCAAAACCAAAAGATGTCGAACTCACCTTAGTTTCCTTTGCTGTTACCAAATCCGCCTACGACAGGATCATTCCCGGCTTTGTAGCGAAGTGGAAACGAGAAAACAACCAGAATGTCAAGTTTAGCCAAAGCTACGGCGGTTCCGGTTCCCAAACTCGCGCTGTGATTGATGGTTTGGAAGCCGATGTCGTACACTTAGCCTTAGCTTTTGATACCGATCGCATCCAACAAGCCGGTTTAATTAAAGCGGGTTGGGAACGAGAAGTACCCAATAACGGAATTGTTAGCAAATCAGTCGTAGCATTAGTAGCGCGATCGGGCAATCCTAAAAAAATCCAAGGCTGGGCGGATTTAGCCAAACCGGGTATCAAAGTAATTACCGCTAATCCCAAAACCTCTGGTGTCGCGCGCTGGAACTTCTTAGCTTTGTGGGGTTCGGTAACTCGAAACGGAGGAAACGAACAAGCAGCCCGCAGCTTTGTAACTCAGGTATATAAAAACGTGCCAGTCCTTCCTAAAGATGCCCGCGAAGCGTCAGATGTCTTCTACAAACAAAACCAAGGGGATGTGCTGCTCAACTATGAAAACGAAATTCTGTTGGCGAAACAGAAGGGCGAAACCGAACCTTTCATCATTCCCCAAGTGAATATTTCTATTGACAACCCCGTGGCTGTAGTTGATAAAAACGCAGCCAAACACGGAACTACTAAAGTGGCGGAGGCTTTTGTGAAATATCTTTACACACCGGAAGCTCAGCAAGAATTTGCTAAAGTGGGTTTTCGGCCTGTTAACTCGACGGTAGCCGGACAATTTAGCAGTCAGTTTCCCAGAATTGGCAAACTGTTTACAGTCAGCGATATGGGTGGCTGGAGCGGGGTGCAAAGCAAGTTCTTTGCTGACGGTGCAATCTTCGATCAAATTGAGAATGGTCTGGGCCGGAGATAATCTAGAGCGAAATTCGGTTAATTAAATTTTCTCCTCGACTACTCAATAAGTTTAAAGGCAAGTGCGATCGCCCTTGCTTTTCTCTTTCTCCTGATTTCTTTCTTCTGACCGCCAACAGATGCGATATCTCGCACCTGTTGACGGCCCCCAATTCGGTGAGTATGAACTCATATGTTGCATCATTCTCAATTAGCCTTTTATGAACAGGCAAGATGCCTGTTCCACAAGAAAATTTATCTTTTGTGGAACAGGCATCTTGCCTGTTGCTGACAATGATGCAAGATATCAGATGAATCAACTTAACGATGACACAGCATATATCCGCCTACCTACTTAGCAGTTACTTTAAGGTGGGGGTATTGCCTGTAAAATAGTTGCTCCCTGCAACATTTGAGACTGTCGGGATCTACCCGCTTCTGGGTGTTCCCAAGACGGTGCAAAGGGCGGAACCAAGAAGGGGCAAGCTTTCCACGCACCCTGTACCGCCACGCCGAGCTGAAGGCAGTTTCCGCCCCTGTGCCCGTGCTGCTCGTAATACCGACAGTGCCGACAGCTTAAATTGCCTGCATTTACGTTGCTCACATGATTTCTCCTACCGTTTTTATAATAAAAATATAATAACACCTGTACACCTACCGGAATTGTGTACTATGATATAATGTACAATTTAAACTCGATCGCCAGTGGGGAATGTGGAACTATCTTCTAGAGTAGAATATGCCCTGTTAGCGCTCTTGGAACTGGCGAGCCACCACCCAAAGGATTCGCCCCTAACAGTGAACGAACTTACTGCTTCTGGTGAGATACCCGAACGATATCTCGACCAAATTCTTACCGTGCTGCGGCGTGCGGGTATCGTCCAGAGTCTGCGGGGTGCTAAAGGCGGTTATTTGCTGGCAAAAGAGCCTTGGCAGATTACTTTGCTAGAGGTGTTTTCGACACTCGAAGGCGACGGCAGCGGCAAGGCCAAAAAAGTTTCGGAATCTGTAACAATAGAAAAAACTGCGGTGCTAGAAATCTGGCAGGAAGCTCAACAGGCATCTTGGGCTGTTTTGGGGAAATACACATTACAAGATTTGTGCGAACAGCGGGACGATCGCAAACAAGCACATCCCATGTACTACATTTAATAGGAGAGAAATTAAGCCATGAAAATTGCTAAGGATGTTACAGGAATAATTGGCAGAACTCCTTTAGTTCAGCTCAATAAAATTCCCCAAGCCGAAGGAGTAGTTGCTCAAATTGTGGCCAAATTGGAAGGGATGAATCCGGCTGCTTCGGTGAAAGATCGGATTGCGGCGAGCATGATTCAGGCGGCAGAAGATGCGGGGTTAATTAAACCGGGGAAAACTATTTTAGTTGAACCGACTTCAGGCAATACTGGAATTGCTTTGGCAATGATCGCGGCGGCGAAAGGCTACAGTCTGATTTTAACTATGCCGGATACGATGAGTTTAGAGCGCAGATCGATGCTGAAAGCTTACGGAGCTCAGTTGGAATTAACTCCGGGACATGAAGGGATGTTAAGCGCGATCGCCCGTGCGGAAGAAATTGCAGAAGAAATTCCCGATGCTTTCCTGCTGCAACAGTTTCGCAACCCCGCTAATCCGAAAATTCACCGGGAAACAACGGCCGAGGAAATTTGGGAAGATACAGAGGGTAACATAGATTTTTTAGTTGCTGGAGTTGGCACCGGCGGTACGATTACTGGAGTTGCGGAGGTAATTAAACAGCGGAAACCGAGTTTTAGGGCGATCGCAGTTGAACCCGCCAGCAGCCCCGTGCTTTCTGGAGGTAAATCTGGCGCTCACAAAATTCAAGGAATTGGTGCAGGATTCATCCCGGAAGTGTTGAAACCAGAGTTAATTGATGAAGTAATTGCAGTTAGCGACGAAGATGCGATCGCCTACAGCCGCAGGCTAGCCAGAGAAGAAGGATTGCTGTCAGGAATTTCTGCCGGTGCAGCATTGTTTGCGGCAATTCAAGTCGGCAAGCGTCCCGAAAATGCTGGGAAATTAATAGTTTTTGTGCAGCCTTCTTATGGCGAACGCTACCTCAGTACAGCCTTGTTCAAAGACTTAGAATTGCCGACCGTCAGCCAACTCGAAGCATTAATTAGCAATTATTAAATTGTCCTAGGGGCTTGCTGATAACTTAACGTCAAACCGACCGTCTCTCTTGTTGTATCTAAGTCTCGATCCCCCCTCACCCCCCTTAATAAGGGGGGTGGATTAATTGTCATCCTAGAAATAGGTACGTAGTTGGGCTTTAGCCCTCTTGAGACGTATATAGAAAGAGGGC